>LXTK01000209.1 GCA_001643475.1 Proteobacteria bacterium SPGG2
GTTTCACCCAGATACGCCGCAACCCCTACTGCCCCGGCTCGGATACCACGTCGAGTGATTGCAATGACGCCACCAACAACGGCACCACCAACCTAACGATCACCAGCGTGCTGACAATCGCCTATTTCCCGTGGAACGATGCCAATGCCGATGGGGCTTTCGATACCGGCGAGTGCGGTGAGTCAGACATTAACAATGGTATCTCGTGGGCTCAGCTACCGAGCAATGGCACCGCGAATGTCCCCGGCAGCGAGCAGCAGCGGAACTACGCCAACTGGTATAGCTACTATCGAAAACGTGAGTACGTCGTTAAGCGGGCGGCTAGCGAGCTAATCACCACTAGCAAGAATCGGGTAGGGCTATCGAGTCTGCATAACAATCAAAGCATCGGCACCCAGATCGAAGACATCGATGACATCAGCTTGCCGGTTAATCCGACTGCGCAAGCCAATAAAGCCGCTTTGCTCAACAATCTCGTTCGTGTGCGATCGACCGGCAACACGCCGTTACGCCTGGGACTTGAGAATGTAGGCAAATACTATGAGGGCGTCTCGCAGACCGCATTGTTTGGCGGCCCACCGACGCACAGCACCAGCGAGACGATAAGCACGCTGTCGCCAATCCTGAATGCCGACAACGGCGGTGAGTGCCAGCAGAACTTTACCATTCTGTTGTCGGATGGGTTTTGGAACGGTGGCGCTCCGAGCGTGGGCAACACCGATGCCGGATCCGGTCCCTTCGACGGCGATCCGTACGCCGATAGTGTTTCGAACACTCTGGCCGATGTCGCCATGCACTACTACGAGCGAGATCTGCGTTCCGATCTGGCCAATAAAGTTCTCGGCACCGCAGGCGTCGATAACTTGGCACAGCATATGAACACCCACACGGTAGCCTTTGGTCTACAAGGAACGCTATCTCCGTCTGTGACCGCAAACTGTCCCGCCGGTGGTCCCTTCAGCTGGCCCACACCAGCCTCGGGTAATCCCACGACGCTCGATGACATGTTTCACGCCGCCTGCAATGGTCGCGGCCGGTATTTGAATGCCTCGAATCCCGGCAAGCTCGCGAAAAAACTGAAGGAGGCTATCAAAAGCATCGACGACGCAACCGGTACCGCCGCATCGGTGGCAACCACCGGTGGCGTCCTAAGCGCCAACTCGCGGGTCTATCAAGCAAAGTTCACCAGTGGCGAGTGGAGCGGTGATCTAGCCTCGGTCGTGCTCGATCTTGCCAACAACCAATTCGGGGCCGAGGAGTGGAGTGCGGGTGATGAATTAAAGGGCGCGGAACGAGAGATCATCACCTGGGACCGTACGTCCGCCCCCCCAAAGGGCATCCCATTCACATGGCCCGCTCTGCCAGCGACACCTCACAAGGGTATGCTAGACATCAACCCGATGACAGGGATGTCCGATTCTAATGGCCAAAAGCGACTCAATTTCTTGCGCGGCGATCACACCGATGAAATCGATGCCGTTTCTGGGGCCGGGATCTTCAGACCCCGAAGCGGCGGCTTCGTGCTCGGGGATATTGTCGATTCAGGACCGGTGTTTGTCGGCGTACCCCCATTTCTGTACCCGGATGACCTTGAGGACCCGACAGCCTCAGATCCTGACAAGCGCTACTCCGATTTTCGTGGAGACAAGGCATCACGCATAAGCATGGTCTATGTCGGCGCCAACGACGGCATGCTGCATGGTTTTGATACCGAAGACGGCAAGGAAAATTTCGCTTACGTGCCGTTTGAGGTTTTTGAAAACCTGAATGAACTTACAGATCCTGACTACAAGCACCGCTACTACGTGAATGGATCGCCCACCTACGGTGATGCCTTTTTCGGTGGCAGTTGGCGTTCGGTGATCGTTGGCACACTGGGCGGTGGCGGCCAAGGGCTGTTCGCCTTGGACGTGACGACGCCGGCGAGCTTAACCGAAACCAATGCTAGCCAAATCGCACTATGGGAGTTTACCGATGCCGATGACCCCGATCTTGGCTTTACCTATGGTCAGGCCGTCATCGTCAAAACGCATGCCGCTGGCGGTAATAATGGTAAGTGGGCAGCGATTTTTGGCAACGGCTATAACAACACGGTGGCTGATGGCAACCAGAGCTTCCTGGGCGAGGCGGTGCTTTATGTGGTCGACATCGAAACCGGCGCGCTCATTCGCAAGATCAATACGGGACGAGGTATAGCCACGTCGCCCGACGGCACCACCCCCAACGGTCTCGCCAGTCCTGCCGTCATCGATGTCGACGGCGATTTTATCGCCGATTATGTTTTCGCCGGTGACCTTCAGGGCAATATGTGGAAGTTCGATATCAGAGACTCAACCCCAACCAACTGGAAGATCCCGACTGCGGGCGAACCGTTGTTCACCGCCACTGACGGAACCAATCCCCAACCCATTACCGTGCAGCCGGAAGTGCTCAACCATCCCACTGGAGAAAACGGTTTCATGGTCTACTTCGGCACCGGCAAATATATCGAGGACGGGGATAACGCCACTACCGGCCCAACGCAGAGCTTTTACGGCATCTGGGACCAAATGGGTACGACAACAGGACTGCATACGACGGTGAATAAGAGCGATCTACAGATCCAGACCATTACCCCCGGGACCGTAGCTGGCCAGGCCGTGCGCACCATCACCAACGTTTTGATCACGGCCTGGGGTTCCAGTGGCCTGCCCGAACGCATGGGCTGGCAGGTCGACCTTCCAAGCACCGGTGAGAAATCGGTGACCAACCCGATCGCGCTAGGCGATCGCATGCTCTTCACCACCCTGATCCCAGACGAGGCCCCCTGTGCATTCGGCGGCACCGGGTTCTTGATGGAGATCAACATCGTCAACGGCGGAACCCCGACGGACCCGGTATTCGACCTTAACGACGACGGCTTGTTTGACGACAACGATAAGTTGAGCGGGCAGATGGTAGTCGGCGTCAACCCAGACGTAGGACTACTGCCCCAACCCGCTATTCTGGTCGACCCCGACACCGGCATCGTAATCAAGACAGCGGCCGGTACGAAAGGCACGCCGGGAAAAACCGTCACCAATGCGCCCACCGGGACCCCGTTCTCGAGTCGGCGATCATGGCGACAGCTACAATAGCTGTTTCACTTAATAAGGTGTTGTTATGAGACGAATGATATGGACGATTCTCCCGCTACTGGCGATCTTGTCGGTGGCGCCGCTAGCAGCCGCACAATCCTTCGAAAACACGGGTGTTGTTGACGATGTCCAAGTCAAGCAAGGTGCCATAGTTGTCGATGACACTTGGTATCTGTTGGCCCCTGGGTTTCTCGTGCATGGCAGTGCTGACGGGAAGCTTGAAAAGAAAATGAAGATTGCCTTCACCACACGCAATACCGACTCGGGTTCAAAAATGATCACTGAGGTTTGGGTGCTGCCGGCGAACTTCGTCTTCCCCTAAGACGACTGAATTAGAGCTGCACGATATGGTCCATGGGATTGATATCGTAGGCACCCGCAGGTAGAACGCGATTAATTTTTAGTTCTTTTCCTTGGCCGTCTTTGTGGGCGGCCAGATCAGCTGCAAATTTGCGACTCAAAGGCTTCTTGTTCGCGGTAAGGAGTAACACCACCTTCGGTTTTAGACGACGGGCACGGTTTATCGTAATTACAACACCTACGGCTCCCGTATTCAGCTCAACCAAGCTACCGATAGGGTAGATCCCCATGCACTGAATAAACTCCTCCACTAGGTCAGCACGAAAGTCTTTGTGGCGCCATTCGTACATACGCTTTAGGGTCTCCTCCGCCGACAGCGGCTCGCTATGAATTCGTTTGCTCGTTATGGCGTCGTAGACATCGACGATTGCACCGATGGCACCCCAGTAGCCGATCAGATCCGCTTTCCGATTACCCACATAACCGGAGCCGTCATGGCGTTCATGGTGTTGCTCGATGATCTCGAGTGCTCCCGCCGGGAGTCCGCCCGATTGCTCGACAACCTCCAAGCCCCAAGGTACATGCTTCTGCATGAGCTCGAATTCCTCAACCGTCAGCGCGGTGGGCTTATCCAATATCCCTTCGGGAAGCTTCGCCATGCCGATGTCATGGAGTAGCGCGCCCATGCCGAGCAGGTTGAGCTCTTCTTTGGGGAGTACCAAATGGCGGCCGAAGGTAAGCGCCAGGATGCATGTCCTGATGCTGTGAAGCGCGGTGTATTCGCTGACGTCCTTCAGTTGGCTCAGGCACACCAGCGCGTCCGGGTTACGGAGAACGCTGTCTACCATGTTACCGACGACCTTCTCCGCCAGCGGAACGTTTATGTTGTTGCCCTTATGAACTTCTTCCAGCGTCGTGCGCAGTAAAATTCGTGTTTGCTTCGCGATTTGCTTCGCCTGAGGTATCTCTCGTTCGAAACTCACTCTGTCCCGATAGACCGGTCGCCCGTCCTGGATCTGCGGCGTACTCGCGAGCGCGTGCACCTCGCGGTTTACCCTATTCTGCTGTTCGCTGATGATGCGCATTCTGGCAGCGCTGTCCTGGTTCATGCGCTTGGGGGTTACGTCGGGACCCAGCTCTACATCTATGTAGACATACTTGCAGTGTTGCCTAAGCTGCGTCAGCTCTTCCTTGGAGGTCAGCTCGAACCCTTGAAACAGAAACGGTGATTCGACCCACGGGCGATCCAGCTCGGAGATGTACATCCCCGTCTCAAGATCTCGAACGTCAAGTTTTTTCTTCATACGCGCATGGCAACCAGGTTATGGCGGCAACCGCACACCACGGCGTCCCGTGAGGCAGCCCGTCGATCCCCCGGCCGTGCTACCTAGCCGGATAGCTTAAGTATATAGCGCGGTTGGCCGTAAGCTATTAGAGGCATGAGTATTTTGTCGGCCGCACCGCGGCCGGCCTGAAGTAGCGGCTAGTCCTGATGATTGGCCGGTGTGGTCGGTCCGATGGGCTATCGGTGGCACTCGCTACCCTACCGGCGAGTCGCCCGAATACGCCGCTGGTCAGCCAGTGTATCATGTAAGTCATTGTTTTTTTTAATACTTGCGAGATATCTGGTCGGCGTGGCTCGAAACTTGCAATAACGAAGCTGAGAGTTTTGTAAAAAGGAAACAACCGTGTTGACGATACTACGTACCATCGTGGTGTGTGCGCTTATGGGGCCCATAAGCGTCTTC
>LXTK01000275.1 GCA_001643475.1 Proteobacteria bacterium SPGG2
CCAGAACGTTATCCAAGAACACGCGAGAGCCACGCGCTCTCCTTAAGAATCCTCAAGTATCTGCAATCGGGAAGATCTCTCCGCGCCGAGTACCGACGATTTTCAGATACCTGGGATATCTCTGCAGATACATTGGAATTCAGTTTCAATAAATATTTCGGTCAGCGCTGGTTGATGGAGTTTCGTTATCGATACTACACACAAGATGCTGCATCATTCTACAGTGATAACTTCTCAGCTGAACAAAACTTCATGGCACGCGACAAAGAGCTAAGCACATTTACAAGTAATTCATTGGGCGGCAAGTTCAGCTATACATTTCTGCAAAACGGCGCTCGTACCTTGGGTAAGGGCGCGTTTAGTTTTTCTTATGACTTTGTTAAATTTGACTATGATGATTTTACAGATATTCGCAACGGGAAGTTATTTTCTTTTGATGCTGATGTAATCCAGCTTTTCGTATCGTTGTGGTACTAACGATTTCCATGAGGTGGAAACAATTGTGCATAAACTCAAATTACTATCGATAGCAATTATTATTACTGTGCTAGTTAGCCGTGCTTATGGACAGCCTTCACAAAACGACTTTCGTGCCTTAGATGAAAGGGCCCAATCGTTAAAGGAGGAAGTCCTACAGCTAAATCGTGACTTGTTCCTGTTGGAAGAAGAGCTGCTCTTTCCAGCGACGACGCAGGTAGCTGTATTTCTATCCATGGACGTAGGCGAGTTATTTCAGTTGGACTCAGTACAACTCAAGATCAACGACAAAGTAGTTACAAACTATCTCTATACCGAGCGCGAAGTTGATGCACTGTTCCGCGGCGGTGTACAGCGACTTTACAGCGGTAATTTGCGAACCGGCAAACATGAAATCGTGGCAATTTTCACAGGCAGAGGCCCGAAGGGCCGCGACTACCGTCGGGGTACAACAGTGATTGTCGAAAAAACGACCAACCTGAAGTACATAGAAATAAAGATCATCGACGATACACAAAAGCAACAACCCGGATTTAGCGTAAAACAATGGGACCAGCTATAAACCTGTGAAGCTATTCGCTCGCACGACGGTCGGTAGTCTACCGGCACGACTGGGTGTAGTCGGCGTCGGCGCCATCTTGGTTGTGATCTTTAGTGCTACCACCCACGCTAGAGATGGGCGCTGGGGTGAAGTAAAGGACCCACACTTCGGTGAGGTGTTGTTCTATTTTTATCAACAAAAATACTTCTCTGCCATTACGCATTTAACGGCCGCACAGGCTGAGCAGCGTGTAGAGCATCACAGGGATGAAGCTGAGTTATTGCGTGGAGGTATGTACTTATCCTATGGCCTTCACCGCGAAGCGGGCAAGATATTTCAGCGACTTATAGATGAAGGTGTACCACCTGACGTACGTGATCGTGCTTGGTTTTACTTGGCGAAGATTTGGTATCAGCGCGGCTATCTCGAGCAGGCGGTGGAAGCACTATCGCGAATTCAGCAAGCTTTGCCGGGAGATTTACAAGAAGAACGCCAAGTGCTGGCGGCCCTATTGCTAATGAAACGCGAGAAGTTCAAGGAAGCGGTAAAGGTACTAGGACGATTTTCGGGTCGATCAGAGTGGGCCCCGTACGCTCGCTACAATATGGGTGTAGCGCTGGTTAAGATTGGTAAAGAGAACGATGGTGTAAAGCTTCTGGAAGATATCGGCGGAATGCGGGCCGACAACAATGAAATGAGAGCACTCAGGGACAAGGCCAATCTGACGCTGGGCTATACGTTCTTGCGCCTTGGTGGCCCTGAACGAGCCAGGTCCTATCTGGAAGACGTGCGCCTCAAGGGGCCATTTTCCAACAAGGCGCTGCTCGGGATGGGATGGGCATTGTCGGCGCGCGGCCAATACAAGAAATCGCTGGTGTCGTGGATGGAGTTGCAGAGTAGAAACCCGATTGATGTTGCAGTTCAGGAGTCCCTGCTTGCCGTGCCGTATGCGCTGCGGCAACTTAATGCCGCCAAGCAATCTCTACAGAACTATCAGGCAGCAACTTCTGTCTACAACGCGGAGATCGTGCGTTTGGGACACACCATTGAGTCGGTCCGTGCTGGCAAACTCTTAATAGCTGATCTACTAGAGGGTCCGGCGACTGAAACCGGTTGGTTCTGGCGTCTAAAGCGTTTGTCTGACACGCCCGAGAATCGCTATCTGGTGCCTTTACTAGCGAGTCATGAATTTCATGAGGCATTGAAGAACTATCGAGATCTGGCCTTTTTGTCGGCTAATTTGAGTCAGTGGCTCACTAGCATTGATGCATTTGATGCGATGCTCGAAACCCGAAGAAAGGGCTATGAAGAACGTTTACCGCGTATTATCCAGAAGTACAACGCATTAGACCTGGCGGCATTAATGGAACGGCGCGATGACTACGCGGAAAGGCTGGCAGCTATTGCAGGCCAACACAATGCAATGGCGTTGGCGAACACTGAGGAACGGCGCCTACTTGCTACGTTAGACCGCGTTAACGCAAGGATAGAGCGCATCTCGGACGATACTGATGTTGCCGATTATCGCGCAAAGCATAAGTTCTTTAGTGGTCTGCTATTCTGGCGAATTAGTACGGACTACAAGCCTCGCTTGAGGCGCGCGAAAAAGGCTATCCAGGAACTCGATGATGCGCTCGTGCAAGCTGAGTCTCGCCAACAGTCATTGCAGGCCGCGCAAAAGTATGCACGCAAGGGATTTGAGGGTTACCAATCTCGAATAACTGCGTTGCGCCGACGTCTTCGAAAACTAGAGGGCCAGATGAGGACTGTGATTCGCGATCATCAGCATTATCTTCAAGAGCTGGCAGTAGCAGCGCTTGAGGATCAGAAAAAGCGGCTGCGCGCATATATTACCCAGGCGCGGTTCGGGATCGCGCAGATATACGACAGCTCGATCAGTCGTGCGGAGGGGAAACAGCCCCCCACAAGGGAAGAGAAGGGAATAGAATTATATGCGAGCGATCCGGTACCAGGTGCAACGACGACAGATGTACAGCGGCGTGAAAGGCAATCTTCAGCAGCGGAGCAAGAAATAGCGCCCCCGAACCTTCTGGCGTTGCGTAAGGAAGCGGCCCTTACCCGGGAAGGATCCCCGCAGCCAGGTGGACTTACGGCGGCGTATGCATCCGCGACACAACTAGGTACAAACATAGCTAGCATCAACAGCGGTCCGCCAAAGCAACCGGTGTCGGGTATCACAAAAAGGGAACTTAGCAATATGCTCAGCATATTTGTCGCGGATTACAAGACAGGAGATCTCAATAGCTTTATGAGTCTGTTTGCAAAGGAGGCGCGCACTAACGAAAGGGCAAACCGTGACGGTATCCGCAAGGACTACGAAGATCTGTTCCGGACCACGAATATGCGTGAGATGGCACTCCGGGACGTTACGTGGGAGCTAAAGAGTAACAGAGCGTTAGGTTGGGGAAATTTTGAGGTAAAGATACAGAGAACAGGTGAACGTCAAGTCAGAACCTATACCGGTAGCCTCTCCTTTCAGGTTGAGAAACAAGCGAAGGGCATTCGTATTATGCGTCTTTATCATTCGCAAAACCGACTAAAGCTAAAGAGCAATGAAGCGAGCCCTTAGCCACGTGGACGTAATCCAATGACAGCACGGCAGCACTTGCTGATCTTGCTCTGTGTCGTTTTGGCAGGTTGTTCCTCAGCCAAGAAGAACGACAGCCTGACTATAAAGAGTCTTGAAGGACGTAGTATAGATCTAAAGCAGGATGCGATCGTACAAGGTGGATTGAGCAAGGCCATCGAGAGTTATCGTGCCTTTCTGGAGAGTGCGACCAACGATCCGCTGCGCCCTGAAGCGATGCGCCGTTTGGCTGACTTACAGATGGAGAAGGTCGAGGCGGCCCATGCTCGAAACGCCAACAGGCTGGAAAACGCTGGGGATGAGTCCTATCCGACCGCCAGGAAATTGGAACCGGTGGACTACCGCGATGCGATCGCAACGTATCAAGATTTGTTACAGGCCTATCCCGATTATCCTGGCAACGATCAAGTGTTGTATCAACTAGGGCAGGCATTTGAGCAGGGCGGCGACCCCCAGCAATCTCTACGCATTCTGGATCGTCTGGTAGCCTCGTATCCTAATGCGAAATATATGGACGAAGTGCAGTTTCGTCGCGGCGAACTACTTTTTGTCATGAAATCTTACAGTGAGGCGGAGCAGGCCTACAACGCGGTAATGGGGTTTGGAGATACATCATTATTCTATGAGAGAGCGCTGTATAAGCATGGTTGGTCGTTGTTCAAGCAATCTCGCTATGAATCAGCACTCGATTCTTTCGTTGCCCTGATAGATCGCAAGTTTACCGACAAGAACTCAGGCAAGGTACTCGCCGAGGCATCTCATCTAACGCGCGCTGAAAAGGAACTAATGGATGATGCGTTCAGGGTCGTAACCTTGAGCATGTCTTATCTCGACGGCGCAGAGTCGATTACGCAATACTTCGAGAAGAAGGGTGGGCGCCCGTATGAGGCGCTGGCATACGAAAAGCTTGGTGAGCTTTATTTAAAGCAAGAGCGTTACGTCGATGCGAGTGATGCCTATAACGAGTTTGTGCATCAACATGTGAGTGACCGGCGGGCACCGCTGTTTCATGTGAAGGTGATGGAGGTCTACAAGAAGGGCGGTTTTCCGACGTTACTTCTGCAGGCCAAAGAAGAGTTTGTGCTTCTCTATGGCGTCGACAGTAAATTTTGGGCCCTGCATGATGAGGATACGCGGGCAGCGATCGCCCCCCATCTCAAGACAAACGTCGAGGAACTGGCACGCCACCATCACGCACGCGCACAGAAGACTAAAAAGGCGCCTGATTACCTTGAAGCCGCCCGCTGGTATACGAAGTTCGTGCAAGCGTTTCCGAATGATGCCCGTGCTCCCAAAATGAACTTCTTATTGGGAGAGACACTGTTCGAGGGCAAGCGGTATGGCGGCGCAGCGGTTGAGTACGAGAAAACGGCATATCTGTATCCATCACATGACAACAGTGCTGAGGCAGGATATGCAGCTTTGTTGGCCTATCGAAAGCGAGAGCAGGAGCTCCGAGGTGACGAAAAGGCCGAGTATCAGTGGCGCACTATCATAAGTGCACTGCGCTTTGCCGATGCTTTTCCTCAGGATACTCGTACCGCTGCTGTTTTGACCAAAGCTGCGGAAGACTTGTTCGCCCGACGTGATCTGGGGCGGGCTACGGCCACAGCACGGCGCGTCACGGCCATGAAGCCGCCGCCGAAGGCGGCGCTGCGACATACCGCTTGGACCGTCATTGCCCACACCGAGTTTGAGAAGGGCGCCTATAAAGAAGCTGAGTTGGCCTACCGACAACTGTTGGATTTGATGCCGGCGAGTGACAAGAAGCGGGCTGGGCTGGTTGAACGCCTCGCGTCCGCGGTTTACAAGCAGGGAGAAGGCCTACGTGCGGCCGGAGATCTGGCAGGTGCGGTTGATCAGTTCCGCCGCGTCAGAAATGTTGCGCCGGCATCAAAGATTGTTGCCACTGCGGACTATGATGCAGCGGCGGGGCTCATCGCCTTGAAGGATTGGCAGGGGGCAGTGCAGGTCCTGGAGGCGTTTCGCAAGCGATACCCCAAACACCCCCTCCAGAAGGAGGTACCGCAAAAACTGGCGCTCGCATATGTCGAGAATGGTCAGTGGGCCCGCGCTGCGGCTGAGTTCGACGCCATGGCCAACAGCGGGACAGACCCCAAGATCAGGCAGCAGGCGCTTTGGCAGGCAGCCGAGCTGTACGATAAGGCTTTGCGGAAGGAGTCAGCGGCCAACGTTTATAAGCGTTATATCACGCTGTTTCCTGGCCAGTTTGAGCGAACAATGGAGGCGCGTTTTCGACTGACGGAGATCTATGACACCGCAAGTGAGAGATCGGTGTACTACTATTGGTTGAGGGAGCTCGTTAAGGGGGCGGCCGACAATGGTGGGCAGCGCACTGATCGGGCTCATTTCTTGGCGGCTAAGGCAGCCTTTCTATTGGCAGAGCCTAGGTATCAGGATTTTCGCCGCATACGGTTAGTTGCCCCACTCAAGAAAAGTCTTAAGAAAAAGAGACAGCGGATGGTGTTGGCTCTAGAGGCCTATGGTCGTGCTGCCGAATATGGCGTGGCCGAGTTTACGACAGCATCGACGTATCGGATCGCCGAGCTCTACCACAGCCTGAGCCAGGATCTGCTGGCATCGGAGCGACCAAAGAATTTGTCGGCGGCGGAACTTGAGCAGTATGAGGTTCTATTAGAGGAGCAGGTCTATCCATTTGAAGAGAAGGCGATCGAAGTACATGAGGCTAACGTGCAACGAGTCGGCAACGATATCTACGATAATTGGATAAAAAGGAGTTTTGTGCAGCTGAGCAAACTGCGCCCAGTTCAATACGCGAAATATGAAAAGAGCGAAGTGGTCGGTAATGGAATTCAGTAGACGACTCATACTTGTGTGCGTGGCGTGTGCTGTGTGGCTTAGCGGTTGCGCGGTATCTAAACCGCACCCGAGCGAATCCCAACAGCCGGTGGCAGTTACTGACAGCAAGAAAATCAAGCTGGATGTCAGCCCCAGCGCGAAACGGGATTACGATCGCGCATTGGCCTCGATTCGAGCCAAGCGGTATGACCAGGCGGAGCGGACACTTGTAAAAATGACGCAGGCTTATCCGACATTATCGGGCCCTTATGTGAACTTAGGCATGATTTACCACCGCACGGGACGATCAGACCAGGCGATGGAGGCACTAAACAAGGCGATCGAGATCAATCCGAATCGACCAGATACCTATAACCAACTAGGTATTGTCTTACGTAGCACCGGCCAATTTAAGGCTGCGCGCGATGCTTACGAACGAGCTTTGCACTTTGATCCGAACTACCTCTACGCACATCTTAATCTTGGCATCCTTTACGATCTCTACTTGCGGGATGCTAGTAAAGCCTTGGACCATTATGAGCGCTACCAGAGCCTACTGCCGGAACAAGACCAGCAAGTATCGAAATGGGTGGTAGATCTTAAGCGACGTACCCAGAAATCCAAGAAGACGAAAACTGCACAGAAACAGCAGCTATGAAAACTCTCGTAATCATTTTGTGGCTGCTAGCAACCCCGTGTGTGTGGGCTGAAGATAGCGTTGAGCTGGAAGGAACCTCTATCATAGGTAGCCGAGAGTTGCCCAAGATCCTCTACATCGTACCATGGAAAAATCCGAACCCAGACAGCCTGATTGGTCGTCCAGTAGCGAGCCTTCTGGATGAAGTGCTTGGCGCGCTAGATCGTGACGTATTTCGACGCCAAGTMGAGTATTACGAATTTNATCGAWACGTGCCAATAGACGGTGCACGCCTGCGACACCCACATCGTTGATCCGTAAAACCGGGTTGTCGTAGAACTCTGCAGTGATGGCTGCTTCTTCCGCCACCGGGAGATCAGATGTGCCGGCAGTGATGACGGCGATGGAGGTGGTCTGTGGGTCAGTATGGACCTGCTTTAACGAGATCATACGAGCGGTGAGGTGATGTATTGCGTCCGGAACCAGAGCGTGCACAACGTCAAAAGCTTGTGGGTTCACCCGTGTTGCAAGGACGTTTCTACCGGCATCAGCAAGAACTTGGAACTTCTCCGCTATTTGTTCCGCTGTTTTATACTCGCCGTAGATGACTTCGGCCGAGTTGAGCACATCACGGAAACCTGGCTCGGAGGCCGCAAAGTTAAGCGTGTTGGCATTCACATAGTAGATGCATCGCGTCTGATAATCTCGCTGGCGKATCGCCGATTCGATRGGAGATGCCTTCCCTATCGAGAAAACTAAGAACCCTATCGATAGTCTCGTGGTCTTTTTCCTGAGAGGCATAAAGACCCTTGTACCTTGCTTCCCCAAGGAGCCGCCGGACCACTTTACCACCGTGTCGCCGTGAAAGAAGGGAAAGCAGACTTTTTTTGAGTCGGAGACCAACCATGATGGGCGCAGTTTAGCAGAGTTTTCACCGGCGAGTTAGAGAATTCCCCGCATGACTCCTGGTTTGACCGGGCCAAGGACCGGTGGTATCCTAGGCCCATGGCCGTACCAAAAAAACGGAAATCGCATACCTTAACAGCCAACCGTATCATCAAAAAGAGTTTAGGCTACTTGGCTAAATCTTTAGGTGTGTTAAATTGGCGAGCTAAACTAGGCCGGAAACCTATTTTCATAATCAATTATCATCGAATATTACCAGCTCATGAAATAAATCACTATCTTTTTAAGCCCATGGTGCTATCACTTACGGTTTTTGAAAAGCAAATAGATTTCTTCCGCCGCAGGTGTAACGTCCTATCCTTAGATGAATGTGTGAGCATCCTCAAAAAAAACCTAACCATTCCCGAACGCGCAGTTGTATTAACTTTTGATGACGGTTATAATGAGTTATATTCCATAGCTAAGCCAATACTCGAAAAATATGAATTGCCGGCTACCATCTTCTTGCCCGTTGGTTAGTCGACGAAAACAAATCGATCTGGGTTGATGATGTCGCGGACAGGCTGCAATATTCCGATCTGCAACCACTCATGACGTCTCGTCATTTGCCGGGTGAATGTGCTGGCATCTTGCACAAATTGCAGGCTCAGCCTGCCGGACAACGGGATGTCCA
>LXTK01000040.1 GCA_001643475.1 Proteobacteria bacterium SPGG2
GGGGCGGCAACGGAGCGATGAAGCCATGCGCTTTTTTTTGCGAGATCCATCCACGGAGCAAATCAGTGATCTTTGCCGCCGTGTTCGCGCAGCACCCTGCCCCTCGTTCGCGTACAATCGTGGCGGGGACACCAACTTCCAAACCAAGGATAAGGATCGGCCTTCGGGCTGCCAGATATTCGAAGAACTTTCCCGGTATATTTCCCTGTTCCTTCGGGTCGTTCCACTGCATGAGAAGGAGAACATCCGATGTGGATTGTTCCTTGAGCGCCTCGGCATGCGTGATCTGTGGATGGACCGAAACACGATCCGTGATCCCGAAGCGTTCTGCGAGCGGTAACACATACTCCGATTGTGTTCCAAAGAAGTCGACTTTGACACGTGATTTCAGATCGTCGTGTCCGCCAATGGCTTCAAATAGCGGCGAGGGGTCGCGACGACCTGGATAGATTCCACCGGTATAGACGATCCTAAGCGTGTTCTTCTCCATCCAGCCGTCGCCGGTGGGCATAACGAAGTCCTCTGGATCGAAGGCGTTGTACACCACTTCGACAGGCTTCCGGTATCTCTCGGCGTAGGTCATGGCCCATGGTTCGGAGACCGTCGTTATCCCGCGTGCATGGCCGAGGATCTKAKTTTGCCGATCCAAATAATAGTTGGGCCCACGTTAAGAGAATCCGATGGACTTGCCATGAGTTCTCGAAATTCATATTTGAACGTTGACGAACGTCGGATTGCTCCGATACTTTATCAAGTGCTGCGAAAAGTAGCTGAGAATCTGCGAGCAGGAGAGCGCAATTACAACCGACTCGAAGACCGTGCCACGCAATCACTGGAGGAATCGACGTTCCGTCCGGAATATTTCGCGGTCCGACAAGCTCTGGATCTGAGGGAGCCCGATCTTGATTGCAGCGCTTTTGTCGTACTAGCAGCTGTTCGTCTTGGAACGGCAAGGCTTATCGACAACATTGTGTTAGGCGCGATTTTGAACTCAAACGAACTCGATGGTTAACACTGAGCGATTCCGTCCATGCAATCAACAATAGCCACGCTCTCGCCGGCGTCAAATATGATATTCGCGGGCGTCTGTCGCGACGCGCTTATGAGCTGGAACGCCAGGGCTACGAAATTATTTCGCTCAATATTGGCAACCCTGGATTATTCGGATATAGGACTCCCGAAACGATGCGGCTGGCGATGATCGAGAACCTCGGGCAAGCCGAACCGTACAGTCATCAAAAAGGCATATTTCCGGCCCGCGAGGCGATCGTGATGCAGCAGCAGGACAGAGGATTGTCCGGCATCTCGGTCGGCGAGGTCTTTATCGGAAATGGCGTCAGTGAGCTGATCGATTTGTCATTACGGGCATTGCTCAATCCCGGCGACGAAGTTCTGGTGCCCAGCCCGGACTATCCGTTATGGTCGGCCGCGGTGACTTTGAATGGCGGCAAAGCGGTGCATTACCCATGCTCGCCTGATCGTGACTTTCAGCCCGATCTGGCGGCGATTGAATCGCTGGGGGATATGACCAATCAGGCCACATTGCCGGCGCTGTCGGCGGCATTGAACGATCCCAATCCACAGCTGCGCATCGCAGCTCTCGAGGCACTGGCTTCGCAGGAAGATGCATCGGTGGTGAGCAGCATCGAACCCTTGCTGTTCGATCACGACCGGGAAGTCCGAGTGGCGGCCATCGAGGCACTCGCCGATCTCGAGGTTGAGGTGATTACAACCATTAGGGTGGATGGAGCGGAAAAGGGTGAAGTAACTATACCAGCACGAAAGTTTTATGACATATGCCGGGCATTGCCGCCACAGGCAGAAATCAAGATTACTTTAGATGGAGAACGGGTACGTATACAGTCCGGAAAAAGCCGGTTTACATTGGTAACGCTGCCAACATCAGATTTTCCAAGTGTAGAAACAGGAGAGTGGGATCTAAAGCTGGGCCTGCCGGAACAGGACCTGAAACGGCTGTTTGATAAAACGCAATTCTGTATGGCCCATCAGGACGTACGTTATTATCTAAATGGACTGCTATTGGAGCTAAAACAAGGTGAACTGCGGGCTATAGCAACTGATGGCCACCGTATGGGGCTAAGTGAAGTGAAGTTAGAGCAAACTATCAGCGCAGACCGCCAGGTGATAGTGCCGCGAAAAGGTGTACAAGAGATTAGTCGATTTTTAGATAGTGGAGAGCGGCAAGTAGAGCTTAAATTAAGCCGTAATCATGTGCAGATAGGGGTAGAAAACATAACGCTTACTTCGAAGCTTATCGATGGGCGCTTTCCGGATTACACACAGGTTATGCCAAAGAGCCATCGAAATATTGCACGCATAAACCGCTTACTGTTACGAGAGGCCCTAGGTAGAGCGGCAATCCTAGCTAATGAGAAGTATCGTGGAGTTCGGTTAACACTTGATGGCGAAAAGATGGTCATTAACGCACACAACCCTGAGCAAGAGGAGGCACAAGAGGAAGTCGCGGTTACCTATAGTGGTGAAGAGCTAGAAATTGGGTTCAACGTGAATTACATCATTGAAGCAATTAATGGGTTGGAAGGAGAAGAGGTAGAGTTAGGGCTAAATGACGGAGATAGTAGCTGCACGCTGCAAGCACCAGGGCAAGCGCAAACCCGTTATATTATAATGCCAATGCGTCTTTAGAGGGAGCCACTAGCTACCTATGGGCCTCATGCAGCTAGAGGTGACCAACTTCCGTAGCTTTGAACAAGTTAAGCTACTCCCAAGCCGCGGGTTAAACGTGATAGCCGGCGCCAACGCCAGCGGTAAGACGAGTCTACTCGAAGCCGTACACACCTTAGCAATGGGACGTTCATTTCGCAGTGGTGGATCGCACCAGATGGTGCGCTATGGCACAGACGGCCTGATCGTACATGGACGCTATCGTATGGAATCAGGGATCGATGTTGTCCTTGGGGTTGAGCGCACCCTGTCTGGGCGGCGTATCAAGGTCAATGGCAAGCCTTGTGACGACGCTCGTATGTTGGCAGAAATATTGCCCTTGCAAGCCATTGTGTCGGATACACGCTATTTGTTTATCCATAACGCCCAATCACGACGCGCGATCATGGATTGGGGGTTGTTCCACGTGGAACCACAGTTCTATCCGTTGTGGTTACGTTACCAACGGGCCCTGCGCCAACGAAATTCGGCCCTGAGCGATGGCGTCCGGGTGCTAGAGACATGGGACCATGAACTCGCCAGCTTGGGCGAACAGGTACACATACTAAGACAGCGTTATGTCGATAGCTTGCAGCCCCAAGTGGTGGCACAGGCTTCTGTACTACTAGCCGAGGAGGGCCTGGAACTGGAGTTGCGCCCTGGTTGGGCGAGTGGCCAACCGCTGGCGCACGCCCTGATTAAGAGCCGGGAGCGTGACCGAGCACATGGGTATACCCACGCGGGTGCCCACCGTGCGGATCTCGAGATTAGATTAAACGGACTGCCCCTCAAGGAAGGTGCGTCACAGGGGCAACAAAAACTCGCGATTATTGCCCTGCGTCTGGCGCAGGTGGAGCTGGTGCGACAACAATGCGGACGCCAGTGTCTATTGCTGCTTGACGACGTCTCGGGCGAGCTGGATCAGGAACATCAGGCGCGGCTAATGGCCGTAGCGGCGGCGTTAGATACACAGGCCTTCGTCACAGTCATGGAGCCGGCAGAACTTGATACCGATGCCTGGCAGGATTGCAAAGTGTTCCACGTGGAACATGGGCAAGTGCGCGAGGGCTAGGCTTTGGCATTGTTTTCTGCGCACCAGTACCTATATATAAGGTAAAATAGCGAACGCAAATCGACATCCCATGAGCAAACAAGCAGGCAAGAAAACCAGTTATGATTCCGGCAGTATTCAGGTCCTGAAGGGCCTCGATGCGGTCCGCAAGCGTCCGGGTATGTACATCGGCGATACCGATGATGGAACCGGTCTGCATAGACTGGTGTTCGAGGTGGTGGACAACGCTATCGACGAGGCCCTAGCTGGGTTTTGTAGCGAGATCGAGGTCAAGATTCACGCCGATAACTCGATTACCGTCATCGATAACGGCCGCGGCATCCCCACCGAGGTCATCGCAGAAGAAGGGCGCTCGGCGGCTGAGGTCATCATGACCGTGTTGCATGCCGGCGGTAAGTTCGATCACAACGCCTACAAGATCGCCGGCGGTCTACACGGGGTTGGGGTATCAGTGGTCAACGCCCTATCAGGTTCGCTGGCACTAACCATTCGCCGCGATGGCAAGACTTTTACACAGAGTTATTCACTGGGGCGCCCCAAGAAGCCACTTAAGGTGGTCGGTGGGGCAGCAGATACCGGCACCGAGGTACACTTCAAACCCAGTGCCGACGTGTTCGGTGACACGATATTCCACTACGATATCCTCGCCAAACGACTGCGCGAGCTTTCGTTTCTGAACTCAGGGGTACGCATCGTTTTGTTTGACGAGCGTAGCGGCAAAGAAGATATATTCGAGTATAAAGGTGGCATCGCCGCGTTTGTCGCCCATCTCAATCGTAATAAGGCGCCATTACACCGCAAACCCATCGATATCAGTACCGAAAAAGGCCAGATCCTCGTCGAGTTATGCATGCAGTGGAACGATTCCTACCAGGAAAACATCTTTTGTTACACGAATTACATCCCCCAGGCAGACGGCGGCACCCACTTGGCCGGCCTGCGCGCCGGCATGACCCGCACTCTCAATCAGTACATTGAGTCCACCGGTCTTGCGAAAAAGGCAAAGATGTCGACCACCGGTGATGACGCCCGTGAAGGTCTGATTGCGGTGTTGTCGGTGAAGGTGCCGGATCCAAAATTCTCGTCGCAGACCAAAGACAAACTGGTCTCGTCGGAGGTCAGGGGCGTCGTTGAATCTGTGGTGAGTGAGAAGTTAGGGGAGTTTCTGCTCGAGAATCCAGCTGACGCCCGTATTATCGTTCAAAAAATTATTGACGCGGCCCGAGCGCGCGAGGCAGCGCGTAAGGCACGTGACATGACCCGGCGCAAAGGCGCGCTGGACGTTGCCGGCCTCCCTGGTAAGTTGGCAGATTGCCAAGAACGCGATCCGCGGGCATCAGAATTGTACTTGGTAGAAGGAGACTCCGCCGGTGGCTCCGCCAAGCAGGCGCGGGATCGACGCTTCCAGGCGGTGTTACCGCTCAAGGGCAAGATCCTCAATGTCGAGCGCGCGCGCTTCGACAAGGTCTTGTCGTCGGTCGAGCTCGCCACCTTGATTACCGCCCTGGGCACCGGCATTGGTAAAGATGACTTTGATATCAATAAGCTACGGTATCATCGGATCATTATCATGACGGACGCCGATGTCGATGGCTCGCACATACGCACCTTGCTGCTGACCTTTTTTTATCGTCAAATGCCCGAGCTGTTGAATCGGGGCCATATCTATATTGCGCAACCACCGCTCTATAAAGTGAAGCGCAGCAAGCAAGAGCGTTATCTCAAGGATGATGACGAGCTCCAAGACCTGCTTCTCAAAAACGCGCTCACCGACGCCTCGCTGCGCGGCTCCGCCCGCGGCACGCCGATCGAAGGCAATGCCCTGGCCAATCTCTGCAATGCCTATTTGAACGTGAACCAGACCATAAAACGGTTGTCACGGCGTTACGATGACAACGTACTGCGGCAGCTGACCGATATGCCCACGCTGACCAAGGAATTGCTCAAGAGCGCCAAGAAGACCGAGGCCTTTGTGGTAGAACTACAAAAGAAGCTATCGGCAGAGCACAACGGAGCCACGCGTTACGATGTGACTCTGGGGATAGGCTCACACGGCGATGTCCACGAGATTCTTATTTCGCGCAGCGAGCACGGCGCGGTTAGGCATAGCCGTATTGACGCCGAATTCGTCGCTTCCGGCGAATACCGCAGCATGCGCAGCCTAGGCGAGAAGATCGAGCGGTTCGCCTCGGGTGCCACCGTCCAACGCGGCGACAAGCAAGAAACCGTGGCCAGCTTCGATGCTGCCCTAGAGTGGCTATTGGCCGAGGCGCGCCGCGGGCAGACTATCCAGCGCTACAAGGGGCTGGGCGAAATGAACCCGGAGCAGTTGTGGGAGACCACCATGGATCCGCAGATGCGCCGACTGCTTAAGGTAAATATTGAAGACGGGGTGGCGGCCGACGAGATGTTTACCACCTTGATGGGCGATCAAGTGGAGCCCCGCCGCGCTTTTATCGAGCGCAACGCACTAAGCGTCAGCAATCTCGACGTATAGTGGTTAATCGTGAGCCGTGATTCGTAAGCCGTAAAGCCTTACCCTGAGGGGACTTGGCCGCGATACCCAGCTCCTTTCCAGGCGGCGAATCTATCTCTGAAGTAGTAGACCTTTCCAAGTCCCCAAGTCATCGCCTTGGCGCAGGCATCGGCGCCCGCCACTTTTCAGAAAGTTCTACAGTCGCTCGCCAATCGCCGCTAACCTAAATTTTTCACCACACGACTCCAGGGCAAGGACTGTTCCCGACAATGCTCTTGCATTTCCGCCATCCATGGCGGTCAGAAGGAGGAGTTAGAGCAACGCAGGGAGCGGTTGCCGAGAATCGCGTCGGGAATAGCGATCGAGAGCACAGAGATTATTAAATTTGTTTAGATTTTGTTCATGGCGGCGAAGTGGGTGGGACGCAACTTCGCATCATCGCAGCACAGGTCCTAACCTTGCTTAACGCTGCGCGGGAGCGGCAATCACGAACCTAGTGCAGCGTACGCGGGATGCTAAGGGTGAACTGAGGTATCTCGGTACTAAAGGTAGAACCGTCGTCGTCGATCATCTGGTAACTACCGTGCATGGTGCCCACCGACGTCTCTATCATGGTGCCGCTGGTGTACTCAAAGCTCATGCCGGGCGCCAAGTAGGGCTGCTGACCAACTACGCCGTCGCCACGCACTTCCTGCACCTTGTCGTTGGCATCCGTAATAATCCAATGCCGCGTGAGTAGTCTGGCCGGAACGGTGCCGGTATTGGAGATGGTGATGGTGTAGGCGAACACATAGCGGCCGTGGTCCGGTTGCGACTGATCCGGCAGATATTGGGTCGAGGCAGAAACGTGTATGCGGTGTTTTGTGTGGTCTTGCATGCTTATGGGCGATGTTGGCGGCAGGCGCTATTTTACTATGATCGTTCGTGAGTGTGCACGTAGGCGTCGATTTTTATCTAGTTCGGTGATTGTTGTTGTGGGCAGCGCGTCTGAAAAAAGTCCCGACGGCCATCGTCCACGCGCACCGCGGTCAACGCCCCACCCCATACACAGCCGGTGTCTAATCCGATGACACCGTCTTGCTGCCAGATGCCCAGGGTAGACCAATGTCCAAAGATAATGGTGAGGTCCTTGGTGCGCCGGTCTGGGAGCTGGAACCACGGTACGAGATGTTTGGGCTGTGATCCTGGCGGTCCGGTTGGCGCTAGATCCATGTGTCTGCTGCGATCACAGTAACGCAAGCGGGTAAAGGCATTAACGATTACCCGCAACCGATCCCAGCCAACGAGATCTTCACGCCATGTTCGTGGCTGGCTACCGTACATGTGCGCCAAGAATTTATCTGAATCGGGTCCGCGCAAGACGGACTCCACCTCACTTGCCAGGCCTATGGCCACATCCAGGTTCCATTGTGGCAGCAGGCCGGCATGAATGAGGGTGAGGCCAAGGTCAGCATCGTGATGTAGCAAGGGTCGCTGCCGTAACCAACCCAAGAGCTTGTCACGGTCTTGGCTCCGCAAAACATCCGCAATCGTATCATGCCGCTTAATCTTGGTCTTACCGGCCGCCACCGCCAGCAGATGTAGATCGTGGTTACCGAGGACGCTGATGGCGCGTTCGTCCAGACCCCTGACGAATCGAATGACGTCAGCCGATTGTGGTCCACGGTTGACGAGGTCACCTGTGAACCACAGCATGTCGGCGTTGGGGTCGAAATTTATGTCTTTGACCAATTGCTGCAATGCAGTAAAACACCCCTGTACGTCGCCGATCACATAAATGGCCATCAATGTTTCTTGTCGGCAAACATGCGGGCCATGCCGATTCCCGCCAATACCAGCGCATTCACAATCCCAGGCTCTGACGCAGCATGCCCAGCCTCCGGGATGATCTCCAAACGTGCGTTGGGCCAAGCACGCTGGAGYTSCCAGGCGTTTTGCAACGGACAGATCATGTCGTAACGCCCGTGCACAATGATGCCGGGTATGTCTTGGAGCCTGYCGGCGTGGCGCAAAATATGGTTCGGCTCCAAAAAAATGTTGTGCACRAAATAATGRGCCTCAATCCTGGCTAGCGCCATGGCGGTGTGCGGCGAGCCAAAGAATTCMACCAAGGTCTTGTTGCGGCTTAAGGTGGCGGTGYGTCCTTCCCACAGCGACCAGGCCTTRGCCGAGGCCATGCGCGCCACTTCGTCGTCACCGGTCAGGCGCCGGTAGTGCGCATGCACYAGATCGTGGCGCTCGTCTTCGGGAATGGGGGCGACGAAGTCTTGCCAGTGATCGGGAAAAATTCGACTCGCACCCTCTTGGTAAAACCAATGAATCTCGT
>LXTK01000248.1 GCA_001643475.1 Proteobacteria bacterium SPGG2
CACCCGAAAAGTGGCCCGATCGCAGATTCTCGACCAGGTTGTGAAAAAACTTGAGCCGGCGGCTAAGGTGGTAGCCGAAGCCCTCGATTGACAGCTATGGAACGCTACGATCCGATCGGTGTGTGATTGAAACCCTGCATCGCAAGGACTTTGTCGGCCCCACCCAAGTACTCCAGCAGGCGTGCTTGATCCGCAAACGCCTCGGCATTGACGGCCTCTGGGTCGAGAATCTGTTTGAGAATGCCGTGGAGCTTCGCACGCACCTCGGCATAGTCAGGGTTCTCGCCCAAGTCTTGAGTTTCTTCGGGGTCCTGCTCGAGGTTGAAGAGCTGAGCAGGATACGCGCCGGCGTAGTACACATACTTCCAGTCACCCTGTCGGATCATAAAGAATCCGGTTGGACTGCCGCCATCGTGGTACTCACTTAAAATGAAACGGTCATCCTCCGGTCGCGTGATGAATGCTTGTAGTGCACGACTTTGCCAGGGTGCACTGGCCGGTTTCTCGCTGCCGATTGTGGCAGTTTCGATTGTTGCCGCCATGTCGGTGAGCGATACCGGCGTGCTGTTAACACCAACGGGTATGTTCTGACCGGCGATAATCATGGGCACGGCAACCGAATCTTCATACATCAACGACTTGGCCCAGAAGCCGTGGTTACCTAGCATCTCACCGTGATCGCTGGTGTAGATGACGACAGTGTCACGGGCTTGACCGCTATCGTCTAGTGCTGTCAACACTTGTCGGATATTGTCGTCGACAAAGCTGCATAACCCATAATAATTTTGACGGGCCAATCGTCGGCTATCGGCGTCGAAATAGTCATCGTAGTTCCAGAAATCCAACATCTTTTGTAGTACCGGATGTTGTGAACGTTGACTTTGTGAGTTCGCGAAGGGCTTTGGTATTTCACAGTGTCTATAAAGATCAAAAAATGGTGGTGGCGCAATCAGTGGGTAGTGCGGACTGACGAATGAGACGAACAAGACCCAGGGCTTGTTATGCACTCGTTTCGTCAATCGGCCGATCCATTTACAAGCCGCCGCCGTGATCTTTCGATCATAATCGGTGTAATCACTTTCGCCGGGCCCCAGAAGTTGTGCCAGCTCGACCGCTTCCGCGAAAGCGGGTAGGGGGTTCCGGATCAAACCCTGCGGCCACCCTTTGCCGTCATTCGCGAGATACATCGGTAGCATTTCTTCCGTGAAGCCGTTGTCATCGTCACCCGAGCGAAAGTGCAGCTTGCCAATACAAACTACCGTATGACCGTCCGCGCGTAGTCGATGCATCCAGCTTTCAACTTGACCGTAGTAGGGTTGTGCCGAGGACCAGCAGCGGTGCTCAAAGACGTGCAGTCCAGTTGCAAGGCTGGCACGGGCGGGGATACAAATCGGTGAGGGCGTATAAGCACGATCAAAAATCGTACCGCTGCTGGCGAATCGATCCAGCGCCGGCGTTTGCACTATGGGGTGTCCATAGGTGTCAAGGGCTGAACGCGCATGCTCATCTGATAAAAGAAAAAGAACGTTAGCACCCACGTTTTTCAAGCACCGATTTTATTCTGCAGTAGGATTATTACGCTACATCTGGCTAATACAATCATCTAACGTCTATACCGTCAACGGTTCCGGTACTAAATCCCCGGTCGCAAACCGCCGTGGGTGCAAAGGCGCGACAGCGGGATGATCCGAATGTTCGTTGAGCGCTATGGCCGCCATGATGTGACCGACGGCTGGAGACGTCATAAAGCCTTTGTACGCGGATACGGCGACAGATACGTTGGGCATGTCTGTTTCGCCCAACACCGCTTGCATATCGGGTGTCTGGCTGACCCTCGTGGGCTGATGTCAAACTGTCGATGTTAGGATGGGGTATAGATCGCGAGTCAGTTTGCGCGAGCCAAGACTGCGTGCAGCAAGGTATTACAACCGGCCGCGAGATCGTCCGGTTCTGCACTTTCTTCCTCGTTGTGACTGATGCCGCCAGCGCAAGGGACGAAGATCATACTCGTTGGCGCGACGCGCGCGATGTAGCAGGCGTCGTGACCGGCTCCCGAGAGCATATCCCGGTGTGAGTAGCGCAGCTTTTCGCAACTGTCACGCACGAGATCGATACAGTTAGGGTCGAAATCGACCGGTGGCGTATACGCGACCTCGGCAATCTTCACGTCAAGCCCGGCTCCTGACGCAATGTCCTGACAGTGAGTATATAAAGTATTTTCCATTTCCTGCATGACGCTAGCATCAGGGTCCCGAATATCAACTGTGAACAAGACCTGCCCGGGCACTGTGTTTCGCGAGTTGGGTGATACGCCGAGCTCACCCACGGTGGCGCGGCCATGCTTCTGGGATAGCGCGATTTTGTTCACAGCTTCGATCATTCGGGCGCTGCCAAGCAGTGCATCACGGCGTGTATCCATGGGCGTGGAGCCGGCGTGGGTATCTTGCCCACGAACCGTCACGTCGTACCATGCAACCCCTTGCACGGCAGTAACGACGCCAATAGTCTTGCCCTCGTTCTCCAGTATCGGTCCTTGTTCAATATGGGCCTCGAAATAGGCGTCGATGGGATGATCACCGCTGTGTTCCTTTCCCGCATAGCCGATCCTTTCGAGTTCCTTGCCTACCATTTTGCCCTCGCGATCCACTCGGCTCAGCGCGTACTCAAGATCGATGGCACCCGCGAAAGCCGCCGAGCCAGACATAGAGGGCGCGAAGCGCGCACCTTCCTCGTTAGTCCACACGGCTACTTCGATGGGGGCTTGGGTATCTATGTCGTGGTCATTGAGGGTGCGGATGACTTCCAGTCCCGCTAATACGCCATAGACACCGTCGAACTTGCCGCCGTGGGGCTGGGTGTCAAGATGACTGCCGGCGACTACTGGATGTCGGTTGGGGTCTTGGCCACGCCGGCGAGCGAGAATGTTGCCGACGCTGTCAACGGTGACGTCACATCCGGTATCACCACACCACCGCACGAACACATCCCGGCCCTGTTTGTCCTCATCGGTCAGCGCAAGGCGACAGCTGCCGCCTTTCGAGGTAGCACCATATTGAGCCATGTCCATCAGGCTGTCCCAAAGGCGCTTAGCATTTATGCGTAGATCCTGCATATTTGACCCTATCGGAGAATTGTCTGGTCGAGATGCGCGCGGCTTGCGGCGGGCCAGGTGATGACAATCAGCACGTTCGGCCCCGGTGAAATCGAAGCCATAAAATGATTAAAGCAAACAAAAGCCAATCGACTAACGTACTAGGGTCCGCCCTGAAATAATGATCAACCATTGATTCTAGCCACTTCTCTTTTGCGATGCATTTATCGCATTTAATACCGCGACAATACCCCGGTCGCGCTCGGCTGCAAGGTCTTTAAAATGACGGCCCGCTGCCATCTCATTGCAGCCATTAACCATACGATCACGCAATTTCTTGGTCGGCTCAGGCGCTTTAAGTCGCGTCCAGGGCAATTTAAGCGTCGGCCCGAACTGGTCAAGGTTGGTTGCCATCCCGCCTTCACCACAAGCTACATGAAAAGCCAGACACTGACCCATCAGCGCCATGCGCGGAGCTGGCCCGTGAATCAGTGCCGTGTCAATCTGTTGCGGGGTTGCCTCGCCGTTAGCAACCATATGCAATGCCTCGCGCCATAAGGCCTCTTGCAATCGCGTGGCAATAAAACCGGGAACTTCCTTATTCAGGACCAGCGGTGCTTTGCTCGCCGCCTGATAGAAATCACAAGCCCACTTAACGGCATCCGGTGACGATTTTTCTCCACCGACGATTTCTACCAAGGGTAACAGATACGGCGGATTAAAAGGATGACCGACCACCGTTCTCTCAGGCGTGCTGCAATGCTTCTGAATATCGGTCATGGTCAAACCGGAAGTACTTGAAGATATCACGACATCCTCAGGGACCAGATCCCCAAGTTGCTTGTAAAGCGATTGCTTCAGCGGCAGATTTTCCGGGGCGCTTTCCTGTACAAATTGTGCTTCAGAGACCGCCTCTTCAAGGTCGTTGGTAATCGTCAATCTTTCGCGCGAGGCGCCTTGTGCAAGCCCCAGCGCTTCAAGGCTGACCCACGCCGTATCAACAACATTATGGAAAGCTTGCTCTTCGGATGGGTCATGCAAATAGCTTGTGACATCATATCCCTGGGCCAAAAAATGGGCCGCCCAGCCCGCGCCGATTGGTCCACCCCCGAGACTGGTAATTTGTCTCACCTGATCCGGTCTTACCCTACTCATTCTTCGATGCTCAATTAACGACCCTTAAACACCGGGGCACGTTTTTCAACAAAGGCGCGTACCCCTTCTTTTGCATCCTCGGATTTCAGCATGGCCCGATAAGTCGGCAGATCGCCTGTGCGCATTTTGTTAAACGCCTGTTCAAGCGGCACACATTCAATAGACCGCAAGACTTCCTTGACTGTTTGCAGGGCCATTGGTGCCGCCTGCGCCAGTTGCGCTGCCCACTCCCGTGCGGTTTGCATTAACTCCTCTTTTGCAACGACCTTGTTAACCAACCCGTAATCGGCCGCTTCCGAGGCGGGCATTCTACGGCCAAGCAAGAGCATTTCCATTGCTATATTATGAGGAATGCGGCGCGGTAAACGTTGTAATGCTCCGGCATCCGGAACCATTCCCAGAGGCATTTCCGGCAGACCAAATTCCACATGCTCAGCAGCAATCAGTAAATCGCAGCCCATGGCCAATTCAAAACCACCGCCGATAACCAATCCGTTGAGCGCTGCGATGACGGGCTTGTTTAAATTCCAGTTTTCCGTCAGACCCGCGAAGCCACCTTCGCCATAATCACCATCCTCCCACCAGTTATCAAGCTTGGTCTCTCCGGCATTCAGGGATTTAAGATCCCAGCCTGCTGAAAATATTTTTTCACCCTCTGCGGTTAAAATGGCAACGTGCAATTCCGGATCAACCCGTAACTCGGCAAATGCCGCACCAAGCTGGCGACTCATTTCATGGTCAATCGCATTGACCTTGGGCTTATTTAGTTTGACCTCAAGAATATGACCGTTACG
>LXTK01000283.1 GCA_001643475.1 Proteobacteria bacterium SPGG2
AGTATGGTGACCATAAGGCTCGCTCGTGGCGGGGCCAAAAAGCAACCTTTTTTTAGAATTGTCGTTGCGGATTCTAGGCGCGCAACCCGGGGGAGGTTTATCGAGCATGTAGGCTTCTTTAATCCCCGTGCGACTGAGAAAGAGCAAAAGCTGCGCATCGACATGGAGCGGGTGCAATACTGGTTAAGTCAAGGGGCCAAACCCTCCGAGCGCGTGGCCGGTCTACTTAAATCGGCTGCCTCAAACCAGCAATAAGCGGCAATGTCGAAATCGTCGTCAGCGGACGACGTGGTAACCCTGGGGCGTATTGTTGGTGTTTTTGGGATTAAGGGATGGGTAAAAGTCCGATCTTACTCGCGACCCCCCGACGGTATTCTTGGATACAAGCAATGGCTGATAGGTACCGAGGGCGACTGGCAAAGTGTTCATTTGCTCGACGGCCGATCGCACGGCAAAGGGATCGTTGCTAGTTTCGAGGGCTACGCTGACCGCGATCAGGCCACGGCTTTGGTTGGTACCGATATCGGAATAGCCATGGCCGAACTGCCATCGCTACCAGAGGGAGAATACTACTGGGCGCAATTGCAAGGGCTTCGTGTCCGAGACGTGGCGGGGATCGATCTAGGGGTAGTGAGTCACCTGCTGGAGACGGGATCAAATGATGTGATGGTAGTTGTGCCCGAAGCAAGCAATGCCGAAAGCAAGGCACACCCGGATCGGCTCATTCCGTACACACCGGAGGTTGTTAACCGTGTAGACCTTGATGCCGGTGTGATCGTGGTGGATTGGGACCGAGATTTTTGACTCGGCGGGTAGTCGGCCATGAGGATCGATGTTGTCAGCATATTCCCCGATATGTTCAGCGCCATAACAGAATTTGGCGTTACCGGTAAAGCGGCCAGTCGCGGGCTGTTGCAAGTGTGCTTGTGGGATCCACGGGAATATGCGGGCGACAAACACCGCACGGTTGATGATCGGCCTTACGGCGGGGGGCCAGGTATGGTCATGTTGGCAGAGCCGGTGGCGCAAGCCATTCAAGCGGCGAGACGAGAACAGGCGGAGGACGCCAAGGTCATCTACCTATCTTGCTAGACTATGAGCACTACACACGCCCGGAGGTATACGGCGGTCAGCGCGTCCCCGACGTGTTACTGTCTGGTAATCACGAACAAATTCGTCGATGGCGGTTAAAGAGATCGCTGGGCAGAACCTGGCTGCGGCGCCCGGATTTGCTGGACAAGCTTGTACTGGATGGAGAGTCGAAGCAATTACTCAAAGAATTTCAGCAAGAACATGCGCAAGAGTCGGGAGTTGGAGAATGAATAAGATAATTCAGGAGATCGAGACCCAGGAAATCGAAGCGTTGGGCAAACAAATTCCGGAATTTGGGCCCGGTGATACGGTGTCAGTCCACGTTACCGTGGTCGAAGGCGAGCGCAAGCGGTTACAGGCGTTTGAAGGCATGGTCATTGCGCGCCGCAACCGTGGTGCGAATTCTTCCTTTACTGTGCGCAAGATTTCCTACGGCGAGGGTGTAGAGCGAGTGTTCCCACTTTATAGCCCCACGATTGCCAAGATCGAGGTCAAACGACGCGGAGTTGTTCGCCGCGCCAAACTATATTACCTGCGTGACCGGACTGGTAAAGCGGCTCGTATTCGCGAAAAAGTTTGAAATAGGTGTGAGCTAAGTTACGCCGTTTCTCGCCATTGCGGCTGTGCGAGGGCCAATAGTGGATCATGGCTAGGCCCAAATGCTCCAAAGTTCATCGCCACCGTCCGGTAGGCCTGTTTATCTTGGGTTTTCTATTGGCGCTGAGCCCACAGATTCAAGCCGATGAGCTTGAGCGCGTGGCTGCCGTGGCCCGAGGTGGCGCTACCGAGCTTGCACTCCGGCTTTTAGATAAATATCAACCTTCGACGGCTGATCAGCTTAATTGGGTTCGCTGGGAGAAGCTAAGATTCAAGCTTCTCGCTGACAAGCAACGATGGAGTGCGTTAGCGCCGCGGGTTGATGGGTTCCCACCCGAGTTACCCCCATCCTTTGTGCAATGGGCGCTGACAGAAGTGAGCCTTGCCCAACTAGAAATAAAGGACGGAGTCGCAGCACGCAAATATTTGCGTCGTCTGCTATGGACCACTGGGGTCGACACAAAGCAATTCGCCAAGTGGCGCCGCATGGTTATACGAAGCTACCTGGTCGACAACAACGTGGCGGATGCTCATACAGCGCTGGTGCGTTACAAACAAGACTACCGTGTGAACAATGATGTATGGCGCCTACTGCACGCAAAAGTTCTGCTGCGAGCGGGTCGCTATGAGGGCGCACTCGACGTATTGCAGGACATACAATCGGTCGAAGGTAAACTGCTTCGATTGTTAGCCGGCTTGCGTAGTGGAATCTACCAGGCCAGTGTGGTTAAGGATCGAGGTTCGCAGCTCGTCAAGTTAGCTGAGCGCAAGCCACCCCTACAACGTAATGTGTGGGCTTTAATAGCGGAGTCGGCAGGTAAGGCAGGCGACGATGTTCACCGCGTAATCGCCCTCGAGCAAGCGCTTTCGCTATCCAATGGCTCGACCCAATCCGACAGCTTGTTTGAGTTAGAGGTGGATGATCTGTGGCAGGCTTATGAATGGCTGGCGGAAACACTTGGCAATAGATTGCAATTGCTCGTGGGCAATGATGAAGCTTGGCTTGCGCAGGCAAAGGAATACGAGAACTCGGATCAAATACATGCTCGCGCGCTCTACGCTTTCCTCACGGGGCGTTCACCCAAGACCAGTGTGCGCGAGAGTGCACACATACAGCTTGCGAACTCTCTATTTGCTGATGGGCAGGAAGAGACGGTGCGCTGGTTGTACACACAATCAAAACACTTCGCTAGTCTCGGTGCGGTTCCAAGCGCTATCCGTGACCGGCTATCGGAGGTGGCGCTCAAACGCCAAGACATTCACTTCGCAGCACGCCTGCTAAAAGGGCTCGATGTGCCACCGGCCGATGTCGATGCTGACCAATGGTCGCTGCGGCGCGCGCGTGTGTTCACTTATGCCGGCGATTTTAAGGCGGCGACGATTCGGTTAAGCCAGATTCTTGATGACAAGAAAACGCTGACACCGGATTTCGCCGATCGCTATTTGCAGGTGTTATTTGATTTGCAAGCGGTTGGTCAACATGCGCAGGCGTATATCTTGCTGGAATCGGTGTTCTCGTTGGTAGAAGATCCGCGACAACGGCGGGAGATCTTGTTCTGGATGGCCGACTCAAAGAAAGCGATGAGCCAACATCAAGAAGCCGGCGAACTCTATCTGCGCTCGGCTACTTTTGGCGCTCGGCAGGGTGGTGACCTATGGGGACAGAGCGCTAGATTCCATGCTGCCGAAGCCTTGGGTAAGGCAGGACTGGTGTCGGATGCGCGTGATGTGTATGGGAAACTCTTGGCCCACACGGTCGATCAGCGACGCCGAGCATTGATTCAGCGTAACATGCAACAATTGTGGCTGCGCAAAATTCAAACTACAGTGCCGTGATCACAGCGCCCTTTGGGCGCATAGGGATCAAGGTGACACGAGGCCGGTTGGTCGACATTGACCTCGTTCCCGCTCAAACAAAGCTTTCTTTACCGACAGCTCCCTTGACACGCGACGTGTGTCGGCAACTGAACGCCTATTTTTCCAACCCTCGACACCTCTTTACTGTACCGCTAACACTCGAAGGGACACCTTTCCAAACTCGTGTCTGGCAAGAGCTGCGTCGCATTAGGCCAGGTCTATCGTGGTGCCATGTCATCGGGTGGTTTCAAGCTCTGGCCTAGGCGGCTATATGGGCAAAGTGTCGGGCGCCGCACTCGAGATGAAACAATGGTTGTTGGCACATGAGCGAGCTGGATAACGCGGTGATCGAGCGTTTTCTCGATGCGCTGTGGATGGAGCATGGCCTCAGCACGAACACGCTGAATGCCTACCGCAGCGATTTAACGGGATGCAGTAACTGGTTGTCGAGCAAACACCAACGGTTACAGGATGCACAACGCGCAGACCTACTAGGTTACATATCGCGTTGTGTCAAAAACGGTGCGCGCCCACGCACAACGGCTCGACTGCTATCCGCATTACGTCGTTTCTATCGCTACCTTGTGCGCGAGGGTGTACTTACAAAAGATCCCACGGCAGAGCTCGAATCGCCTAAGCTGGGGCGCCCGTTGCCTAAATCATTGACTGAGGCGCAAGTTGAAAGGTTGCTCGATGCGCCGGACGTTAGCAAGTCGCTTGGGTTACGCGACCGTGCCATGCTTGAGACTCTTTATGCTACTGGACTCCGTGTTTCCGAGCTCGTAGCGCTGACACTTTCGCAGCTCAGACAGGAGGCCGGCGTAGTCCGTGTCATCGGTAAGGGCAACAAAGAGCGGTTAGTACCGATTGGGGAGCAGGCTGCCGACTGGTTGGCCAAATACCTTAGCGAAACTCGTCCGACGTTGGTAAGACAAAGACAGACCGACGCGTTGTTTCCGACAAACCGCGGAGCCGCAATGACGCGCCAGGCGTTCTGGCATAACATCAAGCGCTATGCGGGCATTGCCGGCATAGATCGCGGGCAGTTGTCCCCACACACTTTGCGTCATGCATTTGCCACTCACTTGTTAAATCATGGTGCAGATTTGCGGGTGGTACAGATGCTATTGGGTCACACGGATCTATCTACGACCCAGATCTATACGCAGGTTGCACGCGAGCGCCTCAAGACGCTTCACGCTCAACATCATCCAAGAGGCTAACTACAAGTGACAAGTGTGAAGTGGCAAGTAGCAAGGCAAGACAAATCCGATTCGAACTTCCTACTTCAAACTTGCTACTTGTAATTCGCTATTAGTCTTACGCGTGACTATCGATCGGGAAGACTTCGAGGCCAGGGATGCGTTTGTAGCCGAGAATCAAAGACAATTTATGGATGAGTCGCTTCCAGTTTAAAGACTCTACCCTGCTGCGTAACACTTCGTTGAGGGCTGGATTTAGCACCTCTGGCTGTTCGTCTATGCTAGGAAGCGAACGGAAACAGTCCCATGTCAAATAGGCCAAGATTAGGGTCAGCAACTGAATCGTCCAGCCTGGATCGTTGCTGGCAAGCCATGTCATCCCAGCAAAGATTGTTGCTAGCAGAGAGAGCAGACCATGGCGGACCAGTTTCGCTCGAGTGTCGCGAATATCCGCTAGCGCGTTACGCAGACTGATTTCAGCAATCCGTGATGCACGCAAATGTGCCGCGTGTAAATCCTGTATCATGACCAGAATCCTGATTAACCGTTCGTAATGATAAGTGTTCTTAATACCGAAGGAATCGATGGCGGCGGCCAGGGCTTTGCGAAACTGGCGTTCATCTGCCGACGGTGCCGGTTTTACATAGGCATCCGCCGCATGGTTTAACAAATAGCGCAACTCGAGCACATAAGCGACATCGATGGGGAAGCGTAGTGCCAGGATAGTATGGTAGAAAGATGGTAGGCCGCGCGCGGTTAATTGCAGGTTAGTGACAGTGCGCATGGCAATCTCAGACCCCATAAACGACACCTCATCTATATTTTAATATTGAGGAACTTCCCTGCGTCGTCAACGCCATGCCGTCTATGGCAGTGCAGACCCGGACGCCCGAATACCTAAAATTATAGCTATGATCACGGGTAGGGCCAACTCGACCGGTGCTGAGATTCTGTCGGCGAATAGCGATATACGGCACGAGATGCCGTTGGACTGGGGTGGGAATTGAGAACATTTAAGCCTGATTTGCCGCGTCTACTGATGGTGCTTGTTTTGTTGAACCTTGGCCCCGGGTTTGCGGCAACTGTTGACGATACGGGTGGTGCCGCCAATCGCCTACCTGAGGCTATGGTGCAAGCATTACGGCGTTATCGCATTCCCATCGATAGTGTCAGTGTTTTCGCCCAGGAGATTGGCCATGAGCGACCGATCGTGTCTGTCGCTAGCGATGTGGCACGCAATCCGGCGTCGGTGATGAAGCTTCTTCCTACTCTTGTGGCGTTGGAAGAACTGGGTCCAGCGTACACATGGAAGACCGAAGCCTATGCGACGGCCGGGATCGAGAAGGGAAATCTAGCGGGAGATTTGTACCTCAAGGGTTACGGCGATCCTTATTTTTTGACTGAGCATTTCTGGCGCCTATTGCGGGGCCTGCGAATTGGGGGTATGACCGGGATCGATGGCGATCTGGTGCTAGATAGGAGCTTCTTCGAGCCCGATATCGTCGATCCTGCTGATTTCGACGGGCAGCCCTACCGCGTTTACAACACATCAGCAAGCGCTTTGTTGCTGAACTTTCATGCTGTCAATTTCCGAATCGAACCGGACACAGCCGCGAGCCGAGTGCGAATTGTTGCTGATCCGCAACCAGACCACATCAAAATCGTTAACCGGGTGAAACTAATCGATGGCCCGTGCCGACACTGGAACAGTCGACTGAAGATGCGCGTGATACATACCCCGCACAAAGACACGGTACACTTCAGCGGCCGCTACGCGGCCCGGTGTGGACAACGCAGCCTGTTCCGGTCTATCAGTGAACCGGCAGCCTATGTCTACGGTGTATTCAAGAATCTGTGGCGCGAACAGGGCGGTCGCTTTGGTGGTCGATTGCAGGAGCGTTTGCTACCGGCAGAAGCTCGACTTCTATACACCGCGTATTCTCGGCCACTCGCGGAAGTAATTCGCAGCACAAACAAGTACAGCAACAATGTTATGTCGCGGCAACTGCTTTTGACCCTGGGAGCCGAGATATACGACCCGCCTGGAACCTTGGCCAAAGGGGTACAGGTGGTAGACGCGTGGTTGCAAAAAAAAGGCCTGCATTTTCCTGAACTCGTGCTCGACGACGGTACTGGCCTATCGCGCGAAGTACGAATCTCAGCCGGCCACCTGGGCAAGCTCCTGCTTGCCGCCTACCGTAGCCCAAGAATGCCGGAATTCGTGTCATCGCTGCCGATAGCCGGTATCGACGGTACGCTCCACAAACGCTTTGTCGATAGTGATTTTGCCGGGCGTCTACATGTCAAGACAGGGACATTGGACAATGTTAGGGCTATGGCCGGCTACTTGCTGGATGCGCAGGGCCGCCGTCTGGTGGTTGTGTATTTGCACAATCATCGCAGCGCGCACCTACGTGCCGGTGCTCGGGTAGAGGCCGAATTTCTTAGCTGGCTTTATAATCGCCCATAGATGCCAAAAACGCAGTCTTGCTGGCGCTTACATCAGTGATTTCCACCATTTTCAGCGTTTTAGCGCTCTCTTCCATCTGCGATCATCGTCCAAACCTACGCCCGGGGTAGACATGCTAGTTGGGATCGCCGATCCTAAAGGGTGAGTCGGAAATCACCGATAAACCGAAGAGTCACGCGGGTTTTCGACTGGGGTCCTGTCGGGCCTGCGCCGCGCCTAATAGCGAGATCGCTAAGCGCCACTGCCAGCGGCTGAGTTATGGCCGGCTAAGTTGAACTGCCGCTAACCACTGGCGTGGTTTTCGGACTAATGGGAAGGGGAACGACATGGAAAAGCAACGCTACAAGGCGATTATCTCCGGCGAGAACGGCGAGGCCAGCCTGCCCATACTTAAAGGTACGATGGGCCCACCCGCGGTCGATATCCAGCAGCTCAATGCTGAACATGGACTACTAGCCTTCGATCCAGGCTTTCGTTCGACCGCGTCCTGCCAAAGCGCGATCACCTATATCGATGCCGATGAGGGTGTGTTGCTCTATCGCGGCTATCCGATCGAGGAACTCGCGGAACATAGTAACTTCATTGAGACCGCATACTTGCTGATGTTCGGTGAGCTACCGAACAAAGCAGAATATGAGGATTTTTGGCACTCGATTTCGCGCCATAGCCTGTTGCATGAACAAGTGCTGCTTTTCTATCGCGGATTTCGACGGGATGCCCATCCCATGGCCATCATGATTGGCGTAGTGGGAGCGATGTCGGCATTTTACCATGAAGACATGAACATTCAGGATCGTGACGATCGTATTAATGCTGGTATCCGCCTCATCGCTAAGATGCCGACGATAGCGGCGGGTAGTTACGCTTATAGTATAGGCCGGCCACTACGCTATCCGCGTAACGACCTAGGCTACTCCGCTAACTTTTTGCAGATGTTGTTCGGTGTACCGAGCGAGGATTTCGTCGTGGACCCGGTGTTGGTGCGGGCGATGGATATGATTCTATTGCTACACGCGGATCACGAGCAAAATGCGTCTACTTCAACCGTACGCTTGGCTGCATCGTCGGGCGCGAATCCCTTTGCCTGTATCGCAGCTGGAATCGCCAGCCTGTGGGGGCCGGCCCACGGTGGTGCCAATGAAGCGGTGCTGCGTATGTTGATGGAAATTGAAAAGCCGGAGAACATACCTAATGTCATCGCCCGTGCTAAAGACAAAGATGATCCATTCCGATTAATGGGTTTCGGCCACCGTGTGTATAGAAACTTTGATCCACGTTCGCGGGTGATTCAAAAGATGACACGCGAGGCGCTCGATCACCTAGGTATCGATGATCCGCTACTAGAGATCGCGATGAAGCTGGAAGAGATCGCCCTCAAAGATGAATACTTCGTCGAGCGTAAGTTGTATCCGAATGTAGACTTTTACTCTGGCATACTGTTACGTGTCATGGGATTGCCAATGACAATGTTCACCGCGATCTTCGCATTGGCGCGAACGGTAGGGTGGGTGAGCCATTGGCTAGAGCTGTCGGATGAGGGTCACGGGATCGATCGACCAAGACAGCTCTATATAGGCGAGAAACTTCGCCACTACCCCAACAAGAAATAGTCGCTACGCACCTGACAAGGTGCGCTGTGGTCCCAGCTGCTGTTGCGCGAACGATTGCGCCAATGATCGGCGCTTCTCATAGGCTTCGCGGGCAATTGCTATATCTTCAAGGAAGTACGGCAGCTCTTCTAGCAACAAAGCCTGAGGTCCATCGACCAGTGCTTTCTGGGGGGCCGGATGAAAATCGGCGAGCACCATGTTGGCCCCCACTAAGACCCCCTGGGCAGCGACATGTAGGACGTCCAGCATGCCATCTGGATCTTGCTCGCGCGACCCGACCGAATGTGATGGATCGATGCATACCGGCATGCGGGTGAGGCGTTTAATCACCGGCACATGAGCGAAGTCGACGAGGTTGCGGTGTGGATCACCCAAATTAGTTTTCATACCACGAAGGGCAAAGATGATCTTATGGTTACCTTCGCTGGCTAGATACTCGGCGGCGTTAAGCGACTCTTCCAAAGTAATCCCGAAGCCACGCTTGAGTAGAATCGGAAACTCCTGTTGTCGTCCCACCATCTTTAACAGCTCGAAATTTTGGGTATTACGCGTGCCAATCTGTAGCATGACCCCGGTTGGGTGCCCGCACTGATCAAGCGCTTGCCGAATTTCGTCCATGTGCGAGTCGTGGGCGACCTCCATCGTGATGACTTTGATGCCGTATTTTCCCGCGAGCTCGAATACCCACGGCAGGCATTTGGCGCCGTATCCCTGGAACGCGTATGGATTTGTGCGCGGCTTATAGGCACCCATGCGTGTACATAGCTGACCATGCTCCTTGAGCGTTTGCATCATTTTTTCGACGTGCTCGCGTGTATCAACCGCACATAGGCCAGCGAATATGTTTAAGTTGCTCTGGTCGAAACGCACGCCGTTGTATTCGAAACCGGTGGAGCGGCCATCATCACGGTGACGACCGATGATCCGGTATTCCTCCGAAATCCTCACCACCCGTTCAACGCCGGCCAGGCTTTCGATCTCGGTCTTGTCCAATCCCAAGGTATCGCCGATGAGGTAGATTTCGGTGAGGGTCTGGCTGGCACCCACCTCGCGGTGCACCCGCGTAGTTATATTTGGTTTGCCATTCAAGAAATCGACGATCTGTCGGTATTCCGGGCTCCCCTGAACGATATTGGACTGCAGAATGACTATCATTGGACGGATCTCGGTTCCACAAATTCAGCGCTATTGTAACAACTGAGCACAAATAAGTATGCGGGCCGGCGCAACATCGGCGTGTTTCGGAGCGGTCAGGATTTCGTGCCGGTGCCACTCGACGACAGCAGCAATCCGTCCACCCAGCTCGATGGGAGTAGGCGCTTTAGGATCGCGAACACGTGGGTGGGTATAGTAACGCGGTATCGAACTTTCGGGCGTCTGGCTTCGAGCGCGTGTACAACCTTCCTTAACACGGCCTCTGGTGGCAATGTAAAGGGTGGCTCTGCTGTTTGCTCCGCAAGACGCTTTTCGAGCGCTACATAAATGTCTCGATGGACACTGTGGTCAACACGGATGTTGGCCTGAAAGGCGGCATAGGCGTTTTTGCGAAAGTCACTTTGGATGGGTCCGGGCTCAATCAAGGAGACATAGATACCAGTGCCGCGTAGCTCCAAGCGCAGTGTGTCAGATAGCGCTTCCAGCGCGTACTTGCTCGCATTGTAAGCGCCGCGGTAGGCGAGACATACAAAACCGAGCACTGAGCTGATCTGGATAATGCGCCCACAACCCTGAGCGCGAAATATTGGCAGTATCCGGTTCGTAAGTTCTTGGGTGCCGAACAGGTTGGTTTCAAACTGTGATCGCAACGTGTCGCGAGTTAAGTCTTCGACGGCGCCGGGTTGCCCATAGGCACCGTTATTGATGAGGCCAAACAGGGTGCCGCGGGCCCGCTTCCGGACTTCGTCGACGGCCTGCTCAATCGACTCGGATGAATCCAGATCCAAAGGCAAGGCTTCCAGCCCGGATCGCGCAAGCTTGGCCGCGTCAGCCGATTTGCGGGTAGTGGCGATGACGCGGTAGCCGCGCTTTCGTAGCCCCCGTGCTAGGCACAGCCCAATGCCAGTAGAGCACCCCGTGATCAAAATACTCTTGTCTTCATGCGGTTTACCCTTAACCACGTCTTCCTCCTACCACGCCCCAGGCGCCGGTTCGCTTAGTCTATCTTCTGGTCTATCTTTATTGGTACTACCTTGGTGTTGATCAGTCTGAGGCCGTGCTGTAGGGTGACTATGGGTAGTGCGCCCAACCAGGTGCACCACTGATTATCACGTAAGCACACGTATTTGAGTTCTATGCCCGAGACACACACACGCTTGTTGGTGGTAGATCAAGCGGCGATTGAGCCCGAGATCTTGCAACGTCTTTCAGTCCGTAGCGACTATGAGCGCATCGCGGCTGGCGCGCCGATCCCGTTGCTAACGCCTGGGACACTTCTGGTGCTTATCCCCGAACAGGCACGGGTTCTGATTACGCGCCAGGATTCGGACACCGACTCTAATCCCGATGCGATCGCCATCGTGCTCTGGCGTGAAGCGTTAAACACTGATTTGGATGCTACGCTTGTCGACCACCCTATGGTCGTCGGGGTGTTGGATTCAAGCTGTCTGGCTGACACTACATACGCAACCCTGAATGTGGGTCTTAGGCGGCTGCAGCACAGGGATGGTCCCCGGGCTGCAGATATGTTGGAGCGAGTGCTAGAGATAGGACGCGCCTTATCCTCCGAGAAAGACCTCGACACGCTACTAGATCTTATCCTGACTTATGCGCGCGACCTTACGAATGCTGATGGTGCATCGATCTATACACTAGACGCGAACGGAAAGTTGTACTTTCGGCTTTGGCAGAATTTTTCTACCAGCGCAAGATCGAGCGCACAGAAAACACTAGTTGGTAAATACAGTATCGCTGGTTACGTAGCACGTACCGGTGAAGTCATTAACGTCGATGACGCCTATGAAATTCCCAAAACGGCCCCATACCGGTTTTCTCCCGCCGTCGACAGTAGTATTGGTTACCGTACGCGTTCAATGCTGACAGTACCACTGAAGAATAAAAGCGACGAAGTCGTTGGTATATTGCAACTCATCAATCGAAAAGATCAACCGAATGTGTTGTTGTCGACACCAAAAGACGTCGCTAGCCATGTATTCCCTTTCGACGAGCAAAGTCAGTCGATTGCACTGGCACTAGCTGGTCAGGCGGGCGTCGCTTTGGAGAACAGTATTTTATATAAGGACATAGAACGTCTGTTTGAGGGTTTCATTACGGCATCGGTTAAGGCCATCGAAGCCCGCGATCCGACAACGGCAGGCCATTCTTTTCGTGTCGCAGGTTTCACTGAGGGGCTTGCCGTAGCGGTGGATCGGGCGGATGGAGACGGGCTGCGAGATATCGGGTTTACACGTGAGCAGATGACGGAGTTGCGCTATGCGGCATTGTTGCATGATTTCGGAAAGGTGGGCGTGCGCGAACAGGTGTTGGTTAAGGGAAAGAAGCTTTATTCACACCAATTGGAGACAATCAAACAGCGTTTCAAATATGCGGGCGCAACTATAGCGCGAGAGAGCTACCGGAAATTAATCGATTTGCAACAGCAACAGCAGCTGAGTTCGGAGGAATTTGCCGCTCGCCGCCGCGAGATGGAAGAAATGTTGGCCTCGGAGGGTGAGCAACTTGAAGAGTTTCTGCAGGTCGTGCTACGCATGAACGAGCCAACAGTCTCGCGAGAAACCATTTCCGGCGATTTGGAAGCGGTGGAAGAGTATAAGTTTCCGGGGGAGAATGGTGAGGAACTACCGCTGTTGCAACCTTTTGAATTAAAGGATCTTAGCCTAGCCAAGGGTAGCTTGAATGCTGAAGAATGGAAGGAGATTAAATCGCATGTGACCCACACTTGGGAGTTCCTCAGCCTTATTCCATGGACGAAAAATCTCAGGCTACTCCCCGAAATCGCTTACGCTCATCACGAGAAGCTCGACGGTAGCGGTTATCCGCGCCGCCTTACCAGTGCCGAAATCCCTATCCAATCCAAGATCATGACCATTGCCGATATCTATGATGCGCTAACGGCCCCTGATCGACCCTATAAAGCAAGCCTGCCGGTGGAAAAGGCACTGGACATCTTGCATGCCGAGGCGCGAGAGGGAAAAGTCGATCCAAGTCTGCTAAAGGTGTTTGAGGAGTCAAACACGTATATGCGTACGGTTGAGAACAAATAGATAGTTCGTGTCTCCCCGGCGGTCGTTGTATAATCGCGCGAAATCATATTCGCGCTTAGCCCCGAAGTGCTCGAGCAGCGCTAACAACGATCCAGTAACCTCCAGATCTCCATGAGTTCCATTCGGCAAGCAACCAGTCCCTCCGCGGATGCAGCCCGCAAGATTCGCGTTGGTGTTGTCGGTGTGGGCTATCTTGGGCGATTTCATGCGCGAATCTATAACGATATGCCGGATGTCGAGCTTGTGGGTGTGGCCGACATTGATCCGAAGTCAGCACAATCGACGGCAGAGAAGCACAGCTGCAAGGCGTATACGGATTCCGTTGAGCTGCTCGACCAAGTCGAGGCAGTAAGTATCGTTGTACCTACCGCCGCTCACCTCCAAGTAGCACGACCCTTTCTAGAGCGTGGCGTACATATGTTGATGGAAAAACCCATCGCCCCAAGCTACGAAGAGTCGTTGGAGATCGTTGAGTTGGCCGAGCGCGACAATTTGATTCTACAAATCGGGCATCTTGAACGATTTAATGCGGGCGTCATGGCATTGGCTGAGCACGTCAGCAATGCCCAGTTTATAGAAGTGCACCGTTTAGGCACGTTCGTTGAACGGGCGACCGACGTTGATGTTGTCACGGATCTGATGATCCATGACATTGATATTGCTACCTCGCTGGTAAAAGCGAAGATCAAAGACGTAACGGCGGTTGGTATTCCAGTGTTGACAGAGCATGTGGATATCGCCAACGCACGGCTAGAGTTTGAAAACGGTGCCGTCGCAAACGTAACGGCGAGCCGTGTATCGAACAAGAAACTACGTCGCATACGGGTGTTCGGACAAAATACCTACTACGGACTCAATTATATTGACCAGCAGCTGGAGATACTTCGCGCCAAACCCAGCGAAACAGACGGTGGCCGGCGTGAAATCGTAACCGAACGACTCAATATCGAACCACGACCTCCCCTAGATGCAGAGTTGCAGGACTTTATCGAGGCTGTCCGGGAAGGCCGC
>LXTK01000259.1 GCA_001643475.1 Proteobacteria bacterium SPGG2
TGACGATGGTGCCCTGGTTGACGATCTCGGCGTCGATCGTGCGGCCGCCGCCGTTGGTCCCCGCCAACGTCGTGATGGTGCCATCGTTGACCAGTTGGCCGCCGCCGCTCACCGTCAGCGTGGCAGCCCGCGAAAGGCTCGCGTGGCTGTTGGTGAGGACGATGTCGCCGGCGTTGGTGAAGTCGTTGGCAAGGGTCAAGAAGCCGTTGCCAGAGCTCGATCCCTCGATGCTCAGGGTCGCCCCGAACTCGTTGGTGAGGCCGCCGGTGATCGACGAACTCCCCTGGACCGTCAGAACGCCCTGGTTGATGAACTGATCGATCGCGATCGTGTCGCCGGTCAGTGTCAGCGTCACCTGGTTGGTGAAGCTGGCGCCAGTGTCCCCGGTGATGGTGACAGCTCCACCTCCACTCAAGTCCAGCGTCGGCGTTGTCGCGTCCAGCGTAAAGTCGGTGGCAACGCTCAAGGTCGCGGAAAAAAGGCGAAGCGTGCCGTCGCCGATTTGATGGCCGCCGCGCAAGCAGAGCTGGATGGCGTCGAGGCGCCGCTCCCCCACGACTGGATCGAATTCATTTCCGAGCGCTGCCCGTACAAGCAGAAAGAGGACCTCGACAATGTCCTTGATGGGCTTCGCAAGGCGGGGCTACCGGAGTAGGTGCGCTCTTCAGGGTACGGCCGGTTTGGGATTCAGTGCCGACATTCGCACCGGGTGACGATAATCGACTGCTGTGGGTCGTTTTCTGCCTGTCGCAACTCTATTATCTGACCGGCAGCTCCTAGGCGGAAGCGGTCATTCAAAGATGGTCTGACTGAGCAAAGGAACTGCTTTGACGAATGTCGGCTTTCGCCTATAAGCGGCCGTTCAGGCGCTAGAATTTCGACAGGCAGCTACCGACCCGTTCCGGACTTTCATCACCTCGAAAATGCCCACGCCTGGGCGGTCTACTCTTCTCCCCGCTCGACCGCCGCCTTGATTGTCTGGAAATTGGGATTGTCATCAAGGCGCATTCGCGGCAGATCGTCGTCGATGGTTAGCCACGGCACCTGATTCTCCACACCTGTGTGATAGTCGGGAGACACGTCCTCGGGGTGATTTGCGCCGACGATCTGATTGGATAGGTTATCAATCGTTCAGGCCAGCCGATATGCGGTCGCTGGGACAAGACCACAGTGAAATTTAGACAGGTAATTGGGCAAGAGTGGAGGCTAAAATAGACGGCCATTACATCAAAGGAGACTAACAATGCAACAATTTCGGCGATTCGCTAGACTCATCAGTCCTTTTGTGGTGCTTGGCCTGCTTGGTCTGGGCACCTACGTGCCGGCTGCCGGTGCGGCGATCATCAGCACGGAGACCGTGGTAAACGCGGAGCAGGCGCAGCAGCAACGTGATCACGTCCGTGATCTTCTGAACCGAAACGATGTCAAGGCCTACCTGAGCGCTCGTGGGGTGGATCCGGCCAATGTGCAAGTGCGGGTAGACAGTCTCACTGATGCCGAGGTCGACACCCTTGCGAGTCGCCTGGACCAGCATCCTGCGGGCGGCGGCTTCTTGGGGGTGGCGTTAATCGTATTCATCGTCTTGCTGCTAACGGACATCCTAGGTTACACCGACATCTTCCCGTTCGTGAATAAGAAGGCCAAATAAAAGTCCTGCTGTTGCATCCGYCATGRTSAGTGCAACGAAAGCTGCATGGTCGCTGCCAGCTATTTGTTTAGTGATCGGGACACTGCTGACCGTAGGGTGTGCGAGTGCGCCTCAGACCAGCCGACTCTTGACCGCAACCGGCGGATCGAGGCCGCCGGTAGAACTCACCAAAGTCCCGTTCTTTCCGCAAACGGCCTATCAATGTGGTCCCGCAGCCCTCGCCACGGTACTCACCTGGGCCGGCGCGGCCGTCACACCTGACGCCCTGGTCCCCCAGGTCTATATACCTGAACGTCAGGGCAGCCTGCAGTTCGAGCTACTAGCTGCCTCGCGCCGCCATGGTTTTATCCCCTATGTCCTCGAACCTCGACTAGACGACGTTCTAAACGAGGTGGCTACGGGAACGCCAGTGCTTGTGCTGCAAAACCTGGGGCTAAGCTGGTACCCGAAATGGCACTATGCGGTTGTTGTCGGTTTTGATCTATCTGCGGGCCAGATTATTCTGCGCTCCGGTCGCGAGGCGCGCCATCTCGTCTCATTACGGGTGTTCGAACGCACGTGGAAGCGCGGAGGGTTCTGGGCGATGGTAAGCCTGCCACCCGACCGCCTGCCACACACAGCGCAGGTAATGCCCTATGTGCAAGCGATCCTAGGGCTGGAACGCGTACACCGTTGGGATGACGTTAGGGTGGCCTACGAAACCGTTCTCTCTCGCTGGCCGGGCAACCTCGCTGCGCAAATCGGTGTCGGCAACAGTCATTATGCGCTGGATGATCTCCCGCGGGCCGAAGCAGCGTACCGGCGAGCGACTCGGGATCATCCAAACGCTGCGCCAGCGTTCAACAATCTGGCACAGGTGTTGGCAGATCAAGGACGGTTGCAAGAGGCTGAAGAAGCTGTACGACAAGCCGTGTACCTGGGCGGACCCCTGCTTGAGCGTTACGAACAAACGCTCCAGCAGATTCTAGTGCGTCAGCGCAAGGCGGCGGGTGGGCGCACCTAGGATTGCCGCGTATTATGCGCAGGGTCGAGCAGGGAGCACGGTCATGATAAGAGGAAAGAAAAGGGGTCTACCATCGAATTTTAGATAGATGACGGTAGGCCCGATGAGCGCGTAGCATACTCCGATGACGGGGGTATGGCTCAAGGGGTCAGCCCCATTTCCTAGTCGCTCGACTTTGAAATGCCGCCCCCGTCACCTTGCTTATCATCCAAGACGTTTACCGGGATGGTGCCGTGTGTGGCTCTGAGAGTAGACGAGACGTTGGATGATGTTTTCCTTTCTCAATGATCGCTAAGAAAAAGGAGAAGCCAATGCTCCCTGCCCCGCAGTTTCACGTGGCCGTCGATATTGGTTGTCGTCAACATCGAGTAGCCATCGCCTCATCCGATGGGCGCTTACTTAAAGAATTTGACATTACGCATGATCTCCCGGGGTTTCGCACGTTCTTTCGGCATATTGCGCGCCACGAACGCCGCTTCGGTACGCCCGTCATCGCCATGGAAGGGTTCAATGGCTGGGCGCGGCCCTTGGATAGCCAGATCCGGGCGCGCGGCTATCGGCTTTACAACGTCAACAACTTAAAGCTCGCGCGCTTCAAGGAGATCTTCCCGGCACCGGCGAAGACCGATGGCATCGATACCCGCAAGATGTTGGAGCTGCTCACGGCTCGCCACCACCTGCCGCTGGCCAAGGCGGTGTTGCAGGAAGTGGCCCCCACGCCGCCGGAGAACGATAAGCTCAAGCGCCTAACGCGCCGGCGCCGCCAACTGGTCAACGAAAAAGTACGCATCGTCAATCGCTTGCATGCGGATCTGCAGGCCGTATGCTCAGGGCTCCTCGCCATCACCAAGGATGTGGACAACCTGTGGTTTTTGCGCTTTTTGACCTGCCGCGATGCACTGCCGAAGCTTGCCCGCGTGCGCCCGCAGACACTGCTTAAGATCCCGAGCCTCGGTCAAAAGTACGCCTCAGTCATCCAGGGCTGGCAGCCCCACGCTCACTTTGCCGACGACGTCGCGTGGGTCGGTGAGATGATCATCGACGATGGGCAACGCGTGCTCGCGCTGCTCACAAGCATCAAGGCGCTAGATGCCAAGATCGCCGAGATCGCCCAACGGTCCGTCTTGGCAAGACGCATCGACAGTCTTCCAGGCTTCGGTAACACTTGCAGTGCCGAGCTTGCCGGTGAGATCGGCACGCTCGAGCGTTTTGCCACGGAGGCGAGTCTCGCGCTCTACCTCGGTATGGCACCGCTCGATAACAGCTCGGGTCAATACCAAGGCACCAAGACACCCCGTCACATCAACACCCGCGCCAAGGCCGCGATGATGACGGCGGTCGCCCGACACATCGCCTGTGTAGCACAATCGAAAGCCTATTATGACAAGAAGCGTGCTCAAGGTAAGAAACACAACCAGGCGATCCGTGCCACCGGTCGCCATCTGGTGCGCGTGATGTGGGCGATGATCAAGCAGGATCGAGATTATGGATTACGAAACTAATCTCGCAATCGAACTTGAAAATTCAAGCGGGATATTCAAATCTAGCAATATAGTTACTGTGTCTGGCTCCGGTTCTGTTCTGTACTGCCTTTGCCAACCCAAGCAATGCATCAACACTAAGATCAGGCCGTAGTTTGCGGGCTGCTTGAACGCCGATTCCTAACTGCTCCTCACGACGCAGACGCTATATTAAGGTCTGCTTCCGACTGCGATTTCAACTGGTCGACGCAACACATTGGTTAAAACGTTCAGCCGGTGTTTCATAGTCTAGCGTCTTTCTGGGTCGTTCGTTTAGCTGCCGAGCCACCGCATTGAGTTTTGTCTGCGTGTGCACCGATAAGTCGGTTCCCTTTGGGAAGTACTGTCTGAGCAGACCATTGGTATTCTCATTGGAACCGCGTTGCCAAGGATTTTGTGGATCACAAAAGTAAACATCAATGTTGGTTGCCAGTGTAAAGCGTCGGTGATCGGCCATCTCACTACCACGGTCCCAGGTCAGCGACTTGTACAGTTCTCGCGGTAGCTTGTGGGCTTGCTTGATCAAGGCGTTGATCACCGTTTCGCTGTCTTTGCTTTTTACTTTAGCCAGCATCACGTAGCGTGTGTGGCGCTCCACCAAGGTTGCGATCTGGCTGNNTTGTTGGTACCGAAGATCAGATCACCTTCCCAGTGACCAGGCACCGCGCGATCCTTAGCTGACGCAGGCCGTTCGCTGATCGAGATCGTGTTGCTGATTCTGCCGTGATCATCCGTCTTCTGCGTGTGATGGCACGAGCGACGCATCGCGCGTGTTCGCCTTAAGTGCTGCAACAGCTCTTTCTTCAAGGCGCCACGGGCCTGGATGAACAGGCTGCGGTAGATCGTCTCGTGTGACACCTGGAAGTTCTCGTCGTTGGGATACCTGTGCTTCAACCAGCCAGCGATCTGATTGGGCGACCAGAGTTTCTTGAGCTTGCTCGCCACGACGCGGGCTAAGGCGCGATTCTGCACCAGTTTACAGCTCTTGGGACGATGTGCCCTGTCCCAGGCGGCTTGCTCAGCTTTGTTCGCTCGGTAACGTCGCCGGCCACCGTTACGATTAATCTCTCGGCTCACGGTGGAAGGCGATCGACCCAGCGATGCGGCGATCGAACGAACAGAATGCTCGGCGATAATACCACGCGAGATATCCTCGCGTTCCGCCAACGTCAGCGCCAACCTCGAACGTCTTCTCCGCGGCGGACGTATCCCTCCGGTTCGCGACAAGACGCCAGCAATCGATGAATGATTTCGATCAAAAAGCTGAGCGATGGTCTGCAGAGACTCGCCTTTCTGCCAGCGATCCCACATCAGTGCCTTGTCGGTTTCGGTGTAGTAAATCCTCGGCCGCTGCTTCATTTTCAACATCCCCCTCTCTATAGTGAGAGATTAGATGTTGCAACGACCGGTTGAATTCGCACCTAGAAGCGGACGGTCGGGCGATAGGATTGCGATAGGCAGAAAACGACCCCTTTCGGACATTGGCTGCATACGCGCAGTGGCCCGATTAAGCCCTTACGCAGCTGCCGAAACCAATGTCGTTAAAAAGTGGTATCGTTCGAAGGGGTAGGCCAATAGAAGGGATTTAATCAATGTCCACAGATGAAAAGAAGGAATTGAACTTAATGGAGACACTGCTCAACGATCAGTCTTACCACATCGAGTTCAATGGTTTCTTAACCAACCACGTGAAGCATGCGGTGATCGCCCTCAAGCGTCTTGAGGCATCGCCGCAAAGAATCCAGGAATATTACGACACCTACGTCAAGTGTACGCCGTATGGCTATGGCATGGAGCCTCCGAAACCCTCAGAGCACATAATCACCCAAGACAACTGGCAGGAGTACTTTGGGCAGCACTGCAGTTTCACATCCTACTGCGAGTTTTTCGATCAGAAGGAAAAGGAACTGGGAATGGAGCAGCTGCTGGGAGAATACGTGCCCAGCCTCTTGCCGGGTTGCGTGGGTTCCCTCATGCACGGAACCATACACCTGGGTTGGGCGCTGGACTCTGGAAACCGCTGGATGATCATCGAAGGCCTGGCCTACATGGCGTTTTCGTACGTCTCGTGTCGCCCAGAAAGAACTTATCCCGCGACTCGCGGCCAAGCTAAAGACAAGTCAGTGCTGGAATCCTTTCTCCGCATTGCGGACGCCTGGGAATCCGATCGCGAAGCGCTCCACGGTTGGCTCGAAGCCACGCTCACCGACGACAAGTACGAAGCATCCACAGGTTTTCACCCCGAGCTCGCCGTCACAGGKACGCAGTTCAACGTCGCCAARGTGYTRGCYGARGGKCACCCRCTGATCCACGMAACACCMGCYTGGATAGRGGAWCAGGAYATGGCCACCATWTGGGAAGGSCTYYATGAAGCAKTRACKCTGCTKTTCWTGACCAAGCCGGGWGACTTCCTGATWMTCCAYCTGATCACGTCRCTGCATGCGATGGAGCAGATCGCAAACCGGWTKYCCRTCGACMARCAGAAAYSYGCCATCAAATGCTATTGGACAGCCATRCTKGSGRTTATWTTYTCTMGYGGCGAAKTKCCAACCCGAGCAACGCTTGAAGCGCTKYACTCAMAGTACMARGRTGCCGTCGATCATGAKGARAGYCYGAYGGAAGGRGAGGMGTGGGAGSACATTGTCGCCMGAGCCCTTATCGARGMGGAGGAGCAYAATCCSAAGTTAGTGTACGTGCAGCGCTTGCTGTGGAAGAGATTTGGCCATCGKTCTCTGTTYCGCATCGCGGCGGGTAATTTCACCAMSACACCGGAAATACCCAAAGTCGAAAGTGGGAYAACTGTGGGTGCTGACCGTCCGTGTTAACAACAATGTCGATTCGGCCTTTTTTATTGTTCTAAGACTGAGGAGAAACCTGTGCCTTGCCCAGAACAGAGACCAGCGATACCTGGATAATATTTTTTGCTAAATCGACCCCGATTGTATTTAAATTGCTCATGTATGGACTCCCTTTGGCTGTTGGTCGACTTCCAACCTAGGCAACTAGGTTGCAGGAGTCCATACAGTGGGTCGATAGTAGCCGGTCGGACGTCTGACTGTCGAATGGCCGCTCATAGGCGGAAGCAGTCATTCAAAGATGGTCTGACTGAGCAAATGAACTCCTTTGACCAATGTCGGCTTCCGCCTACAAGCGGCCGTTCGCCGAACCAATAGGTTGCATTGGTGAAAGGCAACAACCGGGCAAAAGCGGGCATTCGACAAACTCTCTGTTAGCAGCTGACCGATGTATTCCACTAGCGTTCATAGGTGGCGATTATCGTTGTATCAGTAACGGATTTCTCAAAGTGTCGTTGCCTGACCTTGAGATACTCATCATTTGAGAAGAACGAATTCATCGAGTCTTCGTTAGAAAAGTAAATCGCAAATACTCGATTGATCGGTGCGTCTGTCCTAGACGTGAGAACCTCAGCAACCCTGAAATCGTAGCCAAATCCCCCACCATAGCGCTTAAGAATCGGCGCCATCTCATCCCGGTAAGCTTGATATTCCTCATCGTTTACTACGTTTAAGCCAACTAGCATCTCTGTAACCATACCATTTCCTCCTGTTGGTCTTGACTAAACGATCCCCCGGTGTTGCCAATTCCAGAGGATCGTATAACCCAACCTACGCAGTCCAGGGCAGCTTATCGCCCCTTCCATATCCCCAACGAGCGCTGTGGCCTTGTCGGCAAACATATAGTCGTGGGTTTCAGGGTGGTGCTCCACGGAGTGCGCGAACATGACCGTGACAACGGCCTGATCGGTTTCACCAGAGGTGACAACATCGCAATATCCCAAGATCCCTGCAACGAAGGCTTTTCATTCGCAAAATCCTCTGTTGGATTATCGGCAGTGGTTCACTATCAGTGACAACCCCTTTTTCCGCATTATGTAATCCTCGACAGGTCTGCGCTCCTTTATCGCCATCTCTCGTCAACACAGGGCACTGGCTCCTCGCCACGCTCCTGCCCAAGCGTGGGGTAATCGGTATAGCCTTTGGCACCACCACCATAGTAGGTAGCCGGGTCATCGGGGTTGAGCTGTGCCCGCTGGCGAAACCGCTCTGGCAGATCAGGATTGGCCAGGAACAAGCGACCGAATGCGATGAGATCGGCGTTACCCTGTTGAAGCCAGGCCTCGGCCTTTTCCCGATCGAAGCCACCGGCGACGATGAGGGTGCCGTGGTATTTTTCCCGCATCTCCTTCATGATCGTTGCGCCTGAGTCGCTTTCGTCCGGATTAACAAC
>LXTK01000061.1 GCA_001643475.1 Proteobacteria bacterium SPGG2
CTGCCCCTAGCACCGGCCGCAAAGGAAGGGCGCGCTCTACCACCAGGCGGAATGCATTGTGTGCCTTTTCTAGTGCAAGTCGTTGTACATACTCCATCGGACCCTCGCTGTGCCGCTGCAGTTCGGACACGGCTGGGACAATAACGTCGAAGCTAATACCCAGCTGGTGTAGCAGTTCCTGTCTGCGCCGTGAAGCTGAGGCAAGGTAAATTTTAGACACTAAACAACAATTCCGAGTTCACGATTAAATGGCAAATTATAAACACTCGAAGGATGCAGACCTACAGCGGGTACAATGTGCCTAACGGCGGTAAGGATGACCGTCGACGATACTCCACGCGCGATATAGCTGTTCCGCTAGCAATACGAGCGCCAGGCGGTGTGCAAGCGTAAGCGATGATAGCGACCACTGGTCGCTGGTCGCCTTAACGCATACCTCGTCTAAGCCGTCCGGCCCACCAATCAATATCGCCGTATCTCGCCCCTGTGAGAGCCAAGACTGCAGAGTGGTGGCGAATTGCCTGGTATCGACTTGGCGCCCGGTCCGCGTCAGCGCGATAAGTTGGCAATCCTTGGGTACCGACGCCATAATCCGCGAACATTCATCGCTGAGCACTTGGTTGATATCAAGTCCCTTTCGGCACTTGGTGGCAGGAATCTCATGCAACTGCAAGCTGCAATACGACGGCATACGCTTTGCATATTCAAGGTACGCCTGTCTAGCCCAAGCTGGCATACGGTTGCCAACGGCAATGATGTAAATGTGCATGTTACTTCATACCAATAGCCAAAGCTAACAATGCGATCATGTCCCCTGTTTGTTTAACTCTGCCACGCCGCTACGCGCATAAACTGTTCACGCACACTAAACATTCAATACGTCCGACGCTTTGCCGCTGTACCAGAGTTTTTCCAAACTATAAAAGTCTCGCGTCTGGGGGCGCATCAAATGAACAACAACATCGCCACAGTCAATGAGTACCCAGTCACCTGGATCCGTACCTTCGACCCCCATCGGGCGTAGGTGCTGTTTATACATTGCCTCAACGAGCTTCTCGGTCATTGATCGAATATGAACATTCGACGTTCCACTAACAATGACCATAAAGTCAGTGATATCAGTAAGTTTCTGCACGTCAAGAACATGTACGTCCCGACCTTTAGAATCAAGCAAGGTACCCTTGACCAAATCTAACAATGCCTGGACTTGCATCACACCTCTTGACGAGAATAGCCGTAAAGTCGGTTGGCACGTATATATGACAGCACGACATCGGGTAGCATTCCTTGTACTGACTCGCCCCGTGCAATCATCATACGTACGTTCGAGGCAGAAATATCTTGTGGCGTGACGAACTGGAACATGATCAGGCCGTTTCTTCTTTTCGCAAGTTGTCGATTGTCGTCACAGATCACGCCACGCGCCCATAGAGGTAGATCTTCATTGTCCCTTGGAGTTCGCCATCCTGGGCGCTGTAGAACAACGATATGTGACAACTGCAGCAAACGCTTCCATCTATACCACGATTCGATGCCTCGGAAAGCGTCCGTACCCATTAGCAGACACATCGGTTGAGTCTCATTCTCAGCTCGTAACGATTCCAGTGTAGCCACCGTGTAAGAGGGCCCGTCTCGGCGGGTCTCTCTATCGTCGACACGTAGACCAGGGTGCTCGGCCACCGCCAATTCTGCCATACGAAGTCGATGCTCACAGGCTGCAACCGGCGTCTGCCGGTGGGGGGGATGAGCGGCTGGGATAAAACGGAGCTCTTGTAATTCAAGTGCACGCAGGGCTTGCTGTCCTGGGCGCAGGTGGCCGTAGTGAATAGGATCAAACGTGCCGCCGAAGATACCAATCACGGTAGGTGCAGCATAAGAGATTAAAGACGGGAGACGAACACTTGTAACTATTCTCTAATGTGCCCATCACCAAGCACGATGAATTTTTGCGAAGTCAGCCCCTTCAAGCCGACCGGCGCGCGTGCACGAAGCTTGTCCGTACTAATACCGATTTCCGCGCCCGACCCATACTCGTGTCCATCCGCAAAACGTGTTGAAGCATTGACCATCACCGAACTGGAGTCCACTTCTGTGAGAAAGCGCCTGGCCCGCGCTAGATCTTCAGTAACAATGGCATCCGTGTGGCCTGAACCGTATGTGTGGTGTATATGCTCAATTGCTGGTACGCGCATCTTGCCAACCGGAATCCCCGACGGACGCTCCTTGAGCTCAGTAATCTCGCCTATTGGGTCAGCGTGGACTACGAACTCACACAGGCCTTGAGCCATGGTTTGGACCCTCTGGTCGGTAAGCGCCAACCTATCCAACAGGGCGGCGTCGAGGCCGTTGCGTTCACCGGCGTCCAAGTTCCTTCTATTTTCAGCAAGCAGGTGCTGACTCTCGTTTTCAAGCGCATTGGCAATAGCTGCTAACGCCGCATCCTTGGCGACGCTTTCCATGCAAGCCATCGCGCAGGAGGCGATGCATGCTCGTCGACCCAACTCCGACATGTACGCGCCCACATCTGGGTGGCGCGATTGCCGAGAAACCATCTCCATCGAGATTCTCTACCGGTCTTACGATTGTTAGTTGGCTTACTCGCAAACTCCTTTCGGTTTGCCACATACTGCTATGGCCATATGTTGCAGCTCTTGCCAAATGTTACCGGCGTGATGACCTTTCAGCACTTTATCACTTCGGGCTGCCTGGCGCAGGATGTCTAGCCACCCATTCGACCCACAGCGTTTGATGGCTTTCCGAATCAATGGTTGGCGCCGAGACCAGATATTATGGGCCTGAAACACGCTAGCCTCGCGCTCCCCTTGTTCCAGCCTGAGCGCAACTTGTGACAACGTCCGCACCTCCCGCGTTAACACACGCAGAATGAGTATTGGCTCTATGCCTTCGCTTCGCAGTCGGGTCAGGATTCGGACCACCGAAGTAAGCTCGCCACGCAGACACGTATCGACTAGGCTGAAAACATTGAACCTAGCGTTGTCGCTCAGATTGTCTCGTATATCTTCTGGGCCGATCGAGCCACCCCCATGCAACATAGCGAGCTTATCGATCTCCTGGGCTGCCGCCAAAAGATTGCCCTCAAAGTGGTAAGCCAAAAGATCGCAAACGCCAGGTTCAGGGGTAAGTCCTTTCGCCCGCATGCGATGACTAAGCCACCCCGGAAACTCATTTTGTGCTACCGGATAAACAACCACGAGCACACCAGTCCGCTCTAGCGCCTTCACCCAGCGACTAGCCATTGTTCGCTTATCCAGCTTGCCCGCTCGCACCAGCAACAGCACATCCTGGGACGGCTGTTCGACAATCTGATCTAGAATGTCGGCACCCGCCTCACTCTGTTTAATGTTAGCGATGCGTAATTCAATGAGTTGGCGCGGCGAAAACAGTGACGGCGAGCAGGTCAAAGAAAAAAGACTAGCCCAATCGAATCCGGGCTCCACTGTCATGACATTGCGTTCGTTAAATCCACGTTCCTGCGCAACCTCTCGTATCAACGCACAACCCTCATCGACGAGCAACGGCTCGTCACCGTATACGAGATACGTCGGCGCAAGATCGCGCTTCAGATGACCATGAAGTTGATTCAAGTTCAAACGCACAGACTGCCTTCCTGAATTAACGCAACCATGAGGCAAGACGCCGAATCATTTGTTGCACAGCTTCCTGGCGCATCTGTTCCCGCAGCTCTTGTTCTTCCCTTTCCTTCGCCAATACGTTTAATCTGTCAAAGGTATAGTCTCTCTGCAGGATGATCGTCTGCCTCTCAACCATTTGTTTACCGGCGGCATCCCGCACGTCGAAATCCACACGATAGCGCAGCAAAAATTCGCTGACGTTACGGTCCTCATCGTATGAAAGCACGCGGCTATTCGATTGTTCATCATATAGTGTCAGTATCGGAATCCCATTTTCTGCCTTTGGCGCGATTCGCACATCCGCCTGAACATTCAATGCCCGCTCCACTTCACGCCGGAGTTCGTTGCCTGACCCGTTCTCCCCGATCATGCGCACTCGCAATACTGACAGCTCCGGCGATAAACCAGCTTTTCCCTGACCGCGCAAGTGAAAACCGCAACCAGCTAATATTGCACTCAGAAAAAAACAAACGATTAAGGTTAATAGGCACTTAGACACGCGTATACCCACTATTTTTGCAACCGCCGCCCTGACAACATCGAACAACGAAAGTCAACGGCTGTTTTGAAGCCTGCCATACAGCACCTACGTCGGCAACCACATTGCAGACTATTCTACGAGCCTTCAGACATCCTTCCTACGAGACGATTTCCAGGGAAAGATACGAGAACCGAGTATATTCTGTTCAACCCACCCCAACCCAGCGAGCAGACAGGTAAGCATAATCACCACCCAGTTCCCGAACTTCGTGTAGGGTGTTGCCCCTTGCAAAGGTTGGATTTCCCGCGTCAGAACGTACTGCTGAAACTGCGGCGTCTGGACGACAACTTCACCACGCGAATCGATCACAGCGGATAGACCCGTGTTCGCGACACGCAACATCACGCGACTCGTCTCCAGGGCGCGCATACGGGAAATCTGCAATCGTTGGTAGGGAGCAAGCGAATTACCAAACCAGGCGTCTTCACTCACGTTCACGAGAAATGTAGCCTCTGGCAGCGCACGGATAATCTCTTCGCCGTACGCATCCTCATAACAAATCGATAACCCGATTGTTTGTCCGGCGGCTTGGATAGGTTTTTGTTTATCCTCACCGGCAACGCCGCACGCTTGTCCCTGAATCCGTTTCATCTCCTGATGGTCAGTAGCGGATCCGTTACTCAGTGGAGTTTGGCCGACTGGCTGGTGGTCTTTTGGTCAATCAACTACCTGCTGTTGCTGTTCAATCTGCTACCGACGTTTCCGATGGACGGCGGACGGCTGCTGCAAGCGATCATTTGGAAGTACCGGGATTATCGTACCGCCACGCTCATCGCCACGTTCGTGGGTATGATCGGGGCCATCTTCTACGGACTGATCGGACTCGCC
>LXTK01000073.1 GCA_001643475.1 Proteobacteria bacterium SPGG2
CGGTACGTAGCCAGGCGGTGAGGGTGGAAAACACCAACAGAAAGGGCAGACCCGCCGAGAACCCGAGAAACAACATCGCGATCACCCGGGGGTGGTTGTAAACGGCTAGCGCATCGCGCCAGCTTACGTTTGCTCTCCACGCCATTTGTTTAACTTATAGTGCGTAATCGTAGTCGATGATCAGCGGGGCGTGGTCGGAGAAGCGCTTTCGTTTATAAATAGATTGAGCACGTGCGGTTTGGGCGATTCCCGGCGTAGCGACGTGATAATCAATGCGCCAGCCGACGTTCTTAGCCCATGCCTGCCCGCGGTTCGACCACCATGTATATTGATCGGGTTCCTGGTTCAAGATTCGGAATACATCAACAAAACCCAGTTCACCGAACAGCGCATCCATCCAAGCGCATTCCTCTGGCAAAAACCCCGAGTTCTTTCTGTTGCCGCACCAATTCTTGAGATCAATTTCCTTGTGGGCAATGTTCCAGTCACCGCACAGTATGTAATCGCGCCCATCGGCCTGCATGGCCTTCAGAAACAGTGTGAGACGATCCATGCAACGGTACTTCACAGCCTGGCGTTCGTCACCACTTGTGCCCGACGGCAGATAAATCGAGGCCACGGTGAGATCACCGAAATCCGCCTGTATGTAACGTCCTTCCACATCTATGTCGGGCCAGCCTGTCCCCATACGCACGCGGTCAGGCTGTCGTCGGCAGTACAACCCAACCCCGCTATAGCCCTTCTTGTCGGCCTCATGGAAATAGCCATGAAAGCCTTTGGGTGCGAGTATTTGCGGGGTGAATTGTTCTACTTGGCCTTTCAGCTCCTGCAGACAGACGATGTCCGCATCCTGTCGGGCAAGCCACGGATAGAAACCCTTTTTGGCAACCGAACGAATACCGTTGAGGTTTATTGTAATAATGCGCATGCTACGTTCCAATATGATGAAGTAGCGGAGCGATCGAAAGGATATTGCCGTCGTCCGTTCTGACCACTAATACAAACTTTTCGAACAAGACAAACGTTGTGCTGGCGCTACTCTTGCCGGTGTATATTCTATTTCATACCCTCGTGTGACCTAAATCTGTCGCGCTAAATGCGATGACGGATGAAGGATTCATATCGATACTCACGCTCGGTTTCATAGCAGGCACGCTGGCCATGATAATATATGTGCTGGCTGCGGGCGATAGAACACACAAGAAAGTGGTTACTATCGGGCTAGCATATGTCGTGCTTATCTATTTTCTCCGCGAAGCTGATTTTCACAGATTGTTTACGCCAGAACACATAACTCGTGGACCGTTCTATGCCAGCAAAGACGTGCCGTTACTACACAAGTTAATCGCTGTCACGTTACTCATCCTGTTCCTCATTTCCTTTGTATATATCGCGGTCAAGTACTCTCGTTAACCCTGAGACGAGCGCTTAAATTGCAACCGTGGGCCGTCTCGCTAACGCTTTCGGTGACAACGCTGTTTGCGTCACAGTTGTGCGACCGATTAAGCATAAAGATTCCGGGCACGGACGGGTGCTTGAGGAATCTCTCGAACTTTGTGCAGCTATCTACGCATTCGTGGCCGCGCTTACATGGCAGCGACTATGGAAGAACAATATCGTACAGCGGTCGGACTAGAGTCGCATTAGTATCTTGAATCTTGTATCTTGGCAACAATGAAGGACTATCAGCGCGAATTCCTCGATTTCGCAGTTGCGGTTGGGGCCATTCGATTCGGGGAGTTTGTGCTCAAATCGGGCCGCGTGAGCCCGTATTTTTTCGATGCTGGCACGTTTAACTCCGGATCCGGCCTGGCGCGACTCGGCCAGTTTTATGCGCGCGCTGCCGTCGACACAGGACTCGCCTTTGACATGGTGTTCGGTCCGGCCTACAAGGGCATCCCGCTAGCGGTGGCCACCGCCATTGCGCTCGCCAAGGATCACGATCTCGATGTTGGCTGCGCATTCAATCGAAAAGAAGCCAAAGATCACGCCGAGGGCGGTGTCGTGGTCGGGTCACCAGTATGCGGGCGCGTACTCATCATCGACGATGTGATTACTGCGGGTCTGTCGGTGGCTCAGTCGATTGAGATCATCGAACAGGCCCAGGCGCAACCGGCGGGCATATTGATTGCCTTAGATAGGCAGGAGCGCGGCACGGATGGGGCTTCGGCGGTACAGTCGGTTGAGTCGAATTACGGGATAACCGTAACCAGCATTGTGGACCTAGACACGCTGCTGGAGTACCTTGGACAAGACCACACGGATCCGAGCCACCGGGCGGCAATTGGCAGCTACCGACGGAGCTACGGCGTCTGACCCTGCGGGCCGGTTGGGACCGTTAGCAGGCCCGGCCGGCGGGCACCGGTTGACTGGGCGGCCGAAGTGCCTATCTTTAAAAAGGGTGCTGCCATACAACGTGCGATCCTATTTGTGAGTCAGCTTATGAAGAAAATACCGATTTTACTTGCAGTTATAGCTGCGCTAGGACTCGCGGTTCCAACGTTCGCGGTGGAAGCGGCGAAAATCAAGAAATGCCAAGACACACAGGGAAAGTGGCACTACGGCGACCAGGCGGCCGATGAATGTGAGCGGTCCAAGGTCATCGAGCTCTCTGGTCAAGGGATAACAACCAAGGTGATACGCGCCCCCGCCACGGAAGAGGAACTAGCGGCCCGTGAACGCGATAGAGTCGAGATGGAAGAGGCGAAAAAACGTGCGGCTGAGCAGGCCAAGATCGATCGTCAGTTACTAGCCACCTACGGCCACGAAGATGACATCATCTATATCCGTGATCGTAAGCTGGCGCAGATCGAATCCACCATCGCGGCCGCAACCGCGACCCTAAAGCCACTGCGCGCGGCCCTGGTCAGAATGGAGCAGGAGGCGGCCACTGCCGAAGAGGGCAGTCAAGCGGCCAAGGACCTACAAACCCAGGTCATTAAGACTAAGCAACAGATCGCCCGTCACGAGACGGCAATGGCCGCCAAGCGTAAAGAACAAGAGGCGATTCGGGCTCGCGCCGACGCCGACCTCGAGCGTTACCTCGAACTCAAACGCAAATCGCCCACCAACGTTAGCGGCGGCTAGACGGTCTGCGGGCCGATAGCCGTTTGAGACCAGTCGAGCACCCCACAACAGCGCCATGGCGTCGCTGGCGGCGCCTAAGCCCGTACCAACAGCCGGGGATTGTACGGTTGCACAAGAATAAATGAATCTTATATCGCGCCCCACTAATATTAATTTAGTTTTATGGCTCACGAGACGATAGAGTGGCGCGCCTGGGCCTTACTATAATGCTCGCTCTTCCACCCCGCATCAGCCGACCGGAGAATGAACACCTATGTCGACACTGGTGAGTCCGCACGGCGCCAACCAACTGCAGCCACGCCTGCTAAGCGGGGCGACTCATGAATCGGAGCGGCAACGCGCCCAGTCCCTGCCCCGTGTGCGCCTAAGTTCCCGAGAGGTCGGCGACCTCATCATGCTAGGTATCGGCGGTTTCACCCCCCTCCAAGGCTTCATGAATCGGGCCGACTGGGAGCGCGTTTGTGACGACATGGCGATGGCCAACGGCCTGTTCTGGCCGATCCCGATAACCCTATCGACAGATGAAACTACCGCCGGCGACATTACCGAGGGAAGAGATGTCACACTGGTTGATGCCGATAGTGGTGAAATGATGGCGACCATGCGGGTCGACGAAAAATACACGATCGACAAGGCCCACGAGTGTACGAGCGTCTATAAAACCACCCATACCGAACACCCTGGCGTACAGATGGTAATGGCCCAAGGGCCGATCAACCTGGCCGGACCGGTAAAGGTATTGTCGCAAGGCGAGTTTCCCCACAAGTATCCCAAGCTGTTTCTGACACCAGCGCAAACGCGTGAATTGTTCGAGACTAGGGGTTGGCAAACTGTGGCCGCGTTCCAGACCCGCAATCCCATGCATCGATCACACGAATATCTTGCCAAAGTTGCGATCGAGACCTGTGATGGTGTTCTTATTCATTCACTGTTGGGAAAACTCAAACCCGGTGACATCCCAGCCGAGGTACGGGCGCAGGCGATTGATACACTGATCGAGCACTACTTCCTGCGCGACACGGTAGTACAAGCCGGTTATCCACTGGACATGCGTTACGCCGGGCCACGTGAGGCACTGCTACATGCATTGTTTCGGCAAAATTACGGTTGCTCTCATTTAATCGTTGGTCGCGATCACGCCGGCGTCGGCGATTACTACGGTCCCTTCGATGCGCATCACATCTTCGACGAGATCCCGGGTGATGCACTCGAGATTAAGCCGCTAAAGATTGACTGGACATTTTGGTGCGACAAGTGCGACGGCATGGCATCCATGCGCACGTGCCCGCATTCGGCCGAAAACAGGCTATTACTGTCGGGCACAAAATTGCGAAAGGCGTTATCAGAGGGGGCCCAGGTACCGACGCATTTTAGTCGTCCGGAGGTGTTGGTAATCCTGCGCAAATACTACGCAGGCTTGAAAGATGAAGAGAGAGCGGAGGTGAAACTGGCCGGCCACTCCGCGAAGTAATCCGATTCCGCGAGGAACCGCGGTATCCGGGCTACTACTACCGTACCGATTTCCCGGAAATCGACGATGACAACTGGAAAGTGTGCGTGAACTCGAAATACGATCGCGACACCGGCGAGCGGAACTTTAGGAAGGTCCCTTACAAACAATTGATCAAGGACTAGTGGTGAAAAACACAGGTTTCGTATGGCTATTGCCGACTCAATGGACAAATATATTATAAGTTATTGATAATTATACATACTTAGGATATGCCGCGAACTACAGGTAGGCCCCCGGGGGCCATCACAGGGATGGACTTTTTCAGCGTCCTGCTGGATGATCGACATTAAGGGTTTGTGGAGGAGAAACGCTTGTGCGGACCGACCCTAGGTAAGCCTAGTAGTCGTAGCCTCGACTTTTTGTACCTCTGCAGCTATGACGTAGATGGGCTGCGGGAATTTTTGAAGAGCCCCGGTTTTAGCGAGACCTATGACATTGATGAGCCGCTCATGCGGCAACTGCTTGACGATGAGGTCGCACTCATGAAATTCGGCTTTCGTATCCTTAAGCAAGTACTATTCGGCGAAGCCACGATACCGCTCAAACCCGATACACTGGAAAAGCGCATGGCGGCTCGTCACCGGGCCGCACAGCCTGGGACCATCACAGAGCAACCGATTTCGTAATAATAACGATATAGTGGTTAGAGGCTTTATCATCCCCCGCTCGCGGGGGTTTTTTTTACCCGCAGTTGACATAGTGTAAAGACTACACTATCCTACACTCACTTAGTGTATAAGTTACACTATCTGAATATGTCCTATTGCTACGATCATCCACGGCCAGCCGTCGCCACCGATATCGTCCTTTTCAGCATACGGGAAGGCCGGTTGATGCTGCTGCTCGTAAAACGGGCACACGAGCCGTTTGCCGGTGCGTGGGCGTTACCGGGTGGCTTCGTTGGCATCGACGAGAACCTGGAGACCAGTGCACTGCGTGAGCTCGAGGAAGAAACCGGGGTGACCGGTGTTTACCTGGAACAATTGCACACGTTCGGTGAGTCCGATCGTGATCCACGTGGCCGCGTGATCTCGGTGGCTTACTATGCGCTCACGCCCTCCGACCGCTTGTATATTCACGCCGCCAGCGATGCTAAGGCGGTCGCCTGGTTTGCCCTTGAAGACCTACCGCCGGTGGCATTCGACCATGAAAAGGTCGTCAACATGGCGCATCGGCGATTGGTGGCGAAGTTGGACTACTCCACCATCGCCTTTCAATTCATGCCAGAGATGTTCACCTTGAGTGAGCTGCAGGCGGTATATCAGATCATTCTGGGCGAAGAGTTGGACAAACGCAATTTTCGCAAGGGCGTGTTGGCGATGTCGTGTCTCGAGCACACCAACGAGCGGCGCCGCAACGGCAATCACCGACCGGCACAGCTTTATCGGCTCAAGTCTCCGGGCAGAGTCGAATTCATCAAATAGCAAGCACAGGTGAGCGAGGTACTGATGGGCAAGATCTTATCCACTACCGTTGCTGAGAAGATGCAGGATCGTGTTGTCGTAGATGCGTCAACCGACGATGTGGCTGTGCCGCAATCCGATGAGCTCGTACGCGAGATCAAGCGCATGCTGACCGAGCAGGATGCGGTGCTCGTTGCCCACTACTACACGGCACCGGAGCTGCAAGACCTGGCGGATGAAACTGGTGGTACTGTGTCCGACTCGCTGGAGATGGCTCGCTTTGGTCACGAGCACCCGGCCAAGACCGTGGTCGTTGCCGGCGTACGGTTCATGGGCGAAACCGCGAAGATCCTCAATCCCGAGAAACGCGTGCTCATGCCAGATCTAGAAGCGACCTGCTCGCTCGATCTCGGTTGTCCGATCGACGAATTCACCCAGTTTTGTGAGGCCCATCCGGATCGCACCGTGGTTGTCTACGCCAATACCAGCGCCGCCGTAAAGGCACGTGCCGATTGGGTGGTCACCTCATCCATCGGTGCCGATATCATCAGGCATCTCGCTGAACGCGGAGAGAAGATACTTTGGGCCCCGGACAAATATCTAGGCGACTATATCCAAAAAACGACGGGGGCCGACATGGTGTTGTGGAACGGCGCCTGTATCGTACATGAAGAATTCAAAGCTGAGGTATTGCAGGGTTTGAGGGCCAAATACCCAGAGGCAGCGGTGTTGGTGCATCCGGAATCGCCGGCCGGCGTCATTGAGCAAGCCGACGTCGTCGGCTCAACCACTGCGCTAATCAAGGCCGCCCAAACGCTCGACGCCGAGACATTTATCGTCGCAACCGATAAGGGCATCTTTCACAAGATGCAACAAGCGGCGCCAAGCAAAAAGTTTCTCGAGGCGCCCACGGCCGGGGTCGGTGCCACCTGCGAGAGTTGTGCGCATTGCCGCTGGATGGCGATGAACGATCTGCAGAAACTGTACAACACGCTCGAGCATGATGGTAATGAAATCTTCATCGACGAATCCATACGGCAACGGGCCATGATACCGATAAAGCGCCTTTTGGACTTCGCGCGTGAGCGAGACGCCCAGGTGTTGGGTCAAGGCGACGCCTAGATATGCGCGCAAACCCCGACGACAAATAGAGCACGACTCGTTCGTGTGCCGCAATGCCAAGTAGGAACGCCGAAAACGGTTTGCACTACTTCGCGGCCGACTATTTTGCCGCCCGCGATCGCTTCAGCCAGCTCGCAGCGCGACAAGCGGCATGGACACAACGCTGCCCAATCCAAACCCCATCGATCGGGGGTAAAGAACTAACGATCGACGCCGCCTACTTCGGCGCGCCATCGCCGGCGCGATTGGTAATCATTTCTTCGGGCATACACGGGGCTGAGGGCTTCGCTGGCAGCGCTGTACAACAACAGTTAGTTACTGACCTACGAGCAATGCCGCCGCTTCCCAGCAGCTGTGGGCTACTACTGATTCATGCGATCAATCCCTACGGCTTTGCGCATCTGCGTCGTGTGAACGAGAATAACGTCGACCTCAACCGAAATTGTCTCGCCCGGTTTCCGGGGCCGGCCAATTCAGCTTATGGAACGTTCGATCCGCTATTGAATCCGACGTCGTCACCTGGTCGGGATTTATTCAAAGCAAAATTGGTATGGGCAGGTATCCGACACGGTATGCGCGCGGGTAAACGGGCTATCGCTAGCGGTCAGTATGCGTTCGCAAAGGGCCTGTTCTATGGTGGCACTAAGCGCCAGGAATCTATCACCATTTTTGAACAATTGCTGCGGCGTGCGTCGGCCGAAAACACAAAACAAGTGCTACATATCGACTTACATACGGGCCTGGGACGCTATGGTCATTACAAACTATTGACCGATCTTCCTGAAGAATCCCATGAACTTCAACAACTGCAGAAATGGTTCGGTGCTGACAAAGTCATCACGAGTCAGACCAAAAAAACGTCCACGTATCCGGCGTTTGGTGACATCGGTGAATTAACCCAGGCCGTATTCAATCATTGCCGCGTATATCCGGCAACACTAGAGTTCGGCACTTACTCACTATGGCATACGCTGGCCGTGTTGCGGGCGGAAAATCGATTACACTACTACGGCACGGTCGACTCAGCGGCCGGCCGCAAGATTAAAGCTGACTGTCAAGAGACGTTTTGTCCGGCCGATCCTAAGTGGCGATTGGCAATACTCGAGAGAGGCGGGAAAGTACTGCGACAGGCGATTGACCGCGGTTTCAATCGCGCTTAAGAACGAGCGTTGCAAGACTGCTCTTTGTTGTTCCACACGTCGCAGTCGAAATCACAAAG
>LXTK01000149.1 GCA_001643475.1 Proteobacteria bacterium SPGG2
TGCTTGGCGATCCTGCCGGCCATGCAGAACCCGCATAGGCTAGTCTGAACGGCGCAACCGGGGGCAACGGGACAAACGTGCACATTGAGCTGGACCATTTCTTCATTCTGACAACGCCCGGTGCGCCCGAGGCCTCACTGTTGAAGGAAATCGGCCTCATTGAGGGACCGGCCAATGATCATCCCGGCCAGGGAACCGCAAACCGCCGCTTTTTCTTCGCCGATGCGATGCTCGAGCTCGTCTACCTGCGTGATGCCGAGGAGGCTCGACGCGGGCCGGGTTCGGGTCTGTTGTTCCCCGAACGGTTCACCGCAGCGGACGCATCCCCTTTCGGGTTGGTCTTCAAGAGCGCGGACACGGGCACACCGTTTCCCGGCTGGGCCTACCACCCGGACTATCTGAGCGACGGCCAAACCCTCCGTCAGGCGGGTTCGGTAGCCTTCGACGTAGATCGCTAAGCGTGTCTCGCTACTAGTCTTCTCAGTGCCAGTAATATGTGTGACTATTTCGTTGCTACCAGCCAGCACATGTCGCTGAAATAGGCGCTGTAACCTCCTCAATCCGGGTGCCGAATCTTTGCTGTCCGCGCTCATGTAAACGCCGTTGCTCGCTTGGCACTATAATAAGTAATGAAGGTGGGTCCGCTAATGCGACACGGCTGTGATTAAATGTTCCGGTTGAACGAAAAGTCTGGCATCCGGTAGACTCAAAATACATAAAACTTCTTTTTACAAGATCTGGATTAGAACGGTGTATAGCTGGAAAGTAAAGATAGGAGATAGTTTGAAGCGGTTTCTTTTTGAACACGCTGGAATCCGAGGTGAAATCGTTCATCTCGACGCAACCTGGCGGGCAGTATTGGAACGCCGTGACTACCCTCCTGCCCTTCGGACGATTCTCGGTGAGTCAATGGTGGCGGCCGCACTGATGTCGGCAACATTGAAGTTCGCCGGTCGGCTCATTATGCAAATCCAAGGGCGAGGACCATTAAACCTATTGGTTGTTGAATGTACGAACAATCAAACCATGCGGGCTATGGCACAGTGGTCGAATGACCTACCAACGGGCCCATTGTCTGTAATAGCTGAGGATGCGCGCCTCGCCATTACTCTCGATCCAACCACTGGCCGTGAACGTTATCAAAGCATGGTCGAATTATCCGGCCAAACAATCTCGGAGGCGTTAGAAAACTACTTTCACCACTCGGAGCAGTTGGAGACACGGCTTTGGACCACAGCTGGAAATACTTGTGCAGCGGGTATGCTGTTACAACATCTGCCGTTGGACCAGGGCACCGATGAGGAAGCATGGAAACGCGCCGTTTGTCTAGGCAGCACAATAACTTCTAAAGAATTGCTGACGCTATCTGCCCAAGATATCATCCATCGATTATATCACGAGGAAGACATTCGTGTATTTGACAGCACACCGGTCGGCTTTAGATGCTCTTGCTCACGAGACCGCGTCATCGGCGCCCTGCGTATGCTCGGCCCAGATGAGGTCGAGTCCATCCTAGATGAGAAAGGACTCGTAAGCGTGGACTGCGAATTCTGCAATCAACATTACAGGTTTGACAGTGTCGATACCAAACAGTTATTCGCCACCGACATCATTCCGTTGACCCCATCCAGTGTACATTAACGCCTATTATCCGTTCTCGCATGATTGGCTCTATTCCTCGTCTTCCACACTTATCGCGCACCCCGCAATGAATAAGACCGATAAGACGGATAAGGTGCGCCTCGATAAATGGCTTTGGGTCACGCGTTTCTTTAAGACACGACCACTCGCAGCCGAGGCTGTTATAGGTGGAAAGGTCCACGTAAACGGACAGCGTGTAAAGGCCGGGAAAGTATTGTGCATCGGAGATGAACTATCGATTCGTCGCGGGCGGAATCTGTACGTGGTAGTCGTGCGTGGACTGGCAAGTCGCCGTGGGCCCGCGCCACAAGCTTCGTTGCTGTATGAGGAAACCGAAGAGAGCCGTCAGAATCGTACAGACATTGCCGAACAACAAAGAGCATGTGGGACGCTGCATGCGCAACAGCAGGGGCGCCCCACTAAACGTAGTCGACGCACCATCATCCGCTACCTTCGGCGCCGGGGATAAATGACACAACCATACTAGCTATGCCCAGAAGAAACGCAAACGAAATTGAAACGTTTGACCTTTATCCAGGACGGATCTTGGCGCGAAAGTACGAAGTTATTTCGCTCTTGGGCACCGGCTGGGAAGGGGAAGTGTATAAGGTCCGCGAGATCTCAACACGCATCGAGCGGGCAGCTAAGTTCTTTTTCCCACAGAGAAATCCGCGAGATCGAACGGTAAACTTCTATGCAAAGAAGCTCCATAAACTCCGCCACTGTCCTATCCTGATCCAATACCACACTCAGGAAAAGATCTTATTTCGGCGGCAACCACTGACGTTTTTAGTATCCGACTATGTTGAAGGGGACCTATTAAGTGACTTTCTTCTGAGGCAGCCTGGCAAGCGGTTAAGCACCTTTCAAGCCATGCACCTGTTACACGCGCTCGCGAGTGGGATCACTATGATACATAACCTGCGGGAGTATCACGGCGACTTGCATACCGAAAATATCATCGTTAGACGATACGGACTTGGGTTCGATATAAAACTGATCGATATGATCCATTGGGGCGCACCAAGGCCAGTGAATATCCATGATGACGTCTGTGATTTGGTTAGGATCTTCTACGATACTATTGGCGGACCGAAGCACTATTCGAAACAATCGTCAGAAGCAAAAGCGATTTGCTGCGGCCTTAAGCGCTCACTTATATTGCGGAAGTTTCGCACCGCGGGCCAGTTGTGTGAACATCTAGAAACATTGCCATGGTAGGCTCAGTAATTAGTGAATGCCACGTATAAATAGTAATCCCAGACGCGAAGCCAAAGTTTACCTAGAACGGAACATGGTAGAAGGCCGGCTTCACCGTATTGGATTGGGTGAAGCCATCATTCATTCTTCACGCGCATCTGACAAAGAAACAGTAAATGACAATGCCGCCGCCCTGGTACCATTTAACAACACGTCCGGTGTATTAGCGATCGACGAGCTGAAATCAGCCATCAATGATACAGCGAGAGCAGATAATGATTTACGTGAAGCCATACTGAACGGTATTGAACGTGCCAATCAGGCTGTCAGTGCGCTTGGTACCGGCGCCGCCACGACACTAGCCGTTGTCGAGGCTACAAGATCAAACCGTTCGCACCTATCATGTCGGCGATTCCATGATCTTAGTTACTGGGCAGAAGGGCAAGATCAAATTGCAAACCATTTCGCGCTCGCCGGTAGGTTACGCCGTACACACAGGACTATTGGACGAAACCGAGGCAATGCACCACGAGGACAGGCATCTGGCTTCCAACATCATCGGTTCCAATGGATATGCACATTGAAGTTGGATCGACGGCAGAACTCGTGCCAAGAGATACACTCGTAATGGCTAGCGACGGCCTTTTTGACAATCTTCACTTGGAAGAAATCGCCGAATACACAAAACAGGGTATAGCTACCAGCAGCTGCTCAAAAACTCGCCAACGCCTGTCGCAAGCGCATGACAGATGCCAGAAAAGATCAACCGTCGAAACCCGATGACCTTACCTTCATTCTCTTTCGTTGTAACTGATTCTAATAGGCCTTTTTGCGTTCTTTAGGCCTGTCACCGGTGACAATATCCGCGACCGACGGCTGAGACTCGTCATGCGCCAACACCATGCTCCTGATGGTTTCTTCACCCAGTGCGTCCTCGATCGCGGCGCTTACCTTCTGCATCAACCGATTGATCTCGCTAGATTCGTACAACTTCTCATGAGCAAGATGAGGCACCGGGTCCACCCCCCGGACACACTGCAACAACGCCTTTACAGTTATTTTTTCGATATCCTTGGCTGGGATATGAGTAACAGGATCAGCGGCTGTCTCCACAACGAATCCACCACTAACCAGCTCTTCCACAATCATGTCCACCACCTCTATCGAAACCCCTAATCGCCGAGCAAGCGCTTCCGTCGTCCAGAGTTCTTTGTTGTGATAGTGATTACTACCTATTAGAAACATCGTCAATAAGACGAGTCGCTCCTTTATGGTGCTGCTAAATGTATGCTGATCATTACTGACAGTCGTAAACACGTGGGGATGCTGATGGTAATAGGCGACCTGTGCTCCTGTAAGAAAGATAAGCCAACTCAAATATAGCCAAATCAGAAAGACTATGAGAATAGAAAAGCTAGAGTATATAGCCGCATAGTTGGTCGACAAGGCGATAAATGACGCGAACGCCCAACCTGTGGTCTCCCAGAGCACGCCGGCGACAATGCCGCCTGTTAACGCCGACACAAATCTAACCCGCGTATTGGGTATGAACATATAGAAAAAAGTAAACGTCCCGCACACCAATACGTAAGGTACAAACCGCCCTACCAAGTAGAATCCAGTACCGATGGCATCGATCGCGACGAGCTTCTGCACAACCGCATTACTGGTGATCACGGCTGTGATCCCAACTGCTGTAAACACCAGCACAGGTCCGATCAAGATCACACTTAGATAATCGCTAAACCGTTGGGCCAGACTTCTCGGCTTTCGTACATTCCAGACAAAATTAAGTGCGTTCTCAATCTTTTGAATAAGCGAGAAGACAGTGTAGATGAGGAGCGCCAATCCCAACGCACCCAGGACACCTACCTGCACGTTTTCCACAAACCCAAGTATGCGCTCAGTTATCTCACCACCTTTTGGCCCCAGTGGTGCCAGATAGTTAGCGAGCAACGGCTTCAACTGATTGTGGACACCGAAGGCTTTGAGAATGGAAAAACTAACGGCTAAAAGCGGCACGAGTGCAAGTAAAGTCGTATAAACAAGACTCATCGCACGCAAGGTGAGCTGACCATCCGACAGATCCCTGGCAACGAGATACAGCAATCGCAGAGCTTCGAGCAGAAACTTCTTGAATCCTACGCCCGCATTAGACCTGCCCTTCCAGATCTTCTTTAAGAACAGATTGTCTAACACTCGCCACATGATACTTTGCTTAACGTAGCTTTCGTCGTACTTCCCTAACATTAGGTAGTCGATCAATCTGTATAAGTACTCTACTCAGGGTATCGATATCAGGGATTTCAAGCGTCAATTGCATCCGGCCTACCTTGCCGTATTTATCTCGCAGCGTGTTAACTGACATGACATTGATCTTTTCGTTGGCAAGCGCGGCAGCAATGTCACGTAGCAAGCCTTGACGATCATAAACCGAAATCTCTATATCCACGGGATACGTACGGTCGGTCTCAGCTCCCCAGTTCACCTCGACCAGGCGTTCGTCCCCCTCACTGTAATAGCGTAATACGCTGGGACAGTCACGGCGGTGTATGGTCACACCACGGCCACTAGTGATGAAACCGAGTATAGAATCTCCCGGTACCGGTTTGCAGCACTGAGCCATATGAGTCAGCAGGTTGCCAACCCCCTGTATATTTATGGCGGCCGCTTTGTCAGTGCGTCGGCGCGAGCGCGCGGTTGGCAGTAGCTCATCTTCCGTTTCTTTAGGTACTACCTCTTGGACGGCGTTGATAATCTGTGACGTTCGAGTCTCGCCGCGGCCGATGGAAGCAAGAAAATCATCGACTTTGTCGAACCCGAGCTCGCTCGCGAGCCTTTCGTAATTGACATCTGCAAGCCCGAGCCGATGTAGCTCCCGTTCCAAACTCGTGCGCCCCGCAGCAACGCTCTCATCATAATTCTGTTGCCGAAACCAATGCTGTACCTTGCCGCGCGCCCGAGAGGTCTTGAGGTAACCGAAGTTTAGGTTAAGCCAATCCCGACTCGGCGAGCCCTTCTTGACGGTAAGCACTGCCACCTGCTCACCTGTCTTCAACTCGTAGGTCAAAGGCACGATGTGGCCGTTTACTTTGGCCCCTCGGCAACAATGGCCGACTTCCGTATGTATGTGGTAGGCAAAATCTAGCGGTGTAGCTCCCCGCGGTAGATCCACCACATTACCCTTTGGCGTGAAAACATAGATGCGATCTGCGAACACTTCGGACTTGAAGTGATCGACAAAATCACTAGCCTCGGCAACCTCATCCTTCCATTCCATCAGCTGTCGTAGCCATGCAATCTTGTTGTCGAATACTTGATCTCGTTTTGCGCCTTCCTTGTAGCGCCAATGTGCGGCTACACCCAGCTCCGCTTGTTGTTGCATTTCATAAGTATGGATCTGCACCTCCACTGTCTTGCCTTTCGCATCGATGACCGCAGTGTGGATGGACTGATAGTTATTCTCCTTAGGGGTGGCGATATAGTCGTCGAACTCACCGGAAACAAACTGCCAGCGCGTGTGAATCACCCCCAGCGCCGCGTAACAATCGGGTACATCCTTAACCAAAATACGAACGGCACGAACATCGTAAATCTGATCGAAATCCTGGTTCTTGCGTCGCATCTTGCGCCAGATTCCATAGACGTGTTTCACCCGACCCGTTACTTCTGCCTCAATATCCACATCTTTCAGTTCTTTCTTTAGTAGACCTACGAAATGAGTGATGTAGTGCTCTCGATCGGCCCGTCGTTCGGCCAAGCGCGCAACAATATGTTTATAGGCGTCGGGTTCCAAGTAGGAGAATGCCAAATCCTCGAGCTCCCATTTTACCTGCCAGATTCCAAGTCGATTGGCGAGCGGCGCGAACAACTCCATAGTTTCTCGGGCTATTCGTTGCTGTTTGTCGCTGGGCAGGGAATCGAGGGTGCGCATGTTATGCAGACGGTCAGCAAACTTAATTAACACTACGCGTATGTCCTCAGCCATCGCTAGAAGCATCTTTCGTAAACTCTCCGCCTCAGCACGTTCCTTCCTACTAGCACCCGGCCGATCCGGCAACTCGTCTATTAGATCCATCTTAGTGACGCCATCGACCAGGTGGGCTACGCGGCTACCGAACTTCTGCGTAATATCCTCCAAGGACACGTCGGTATCCTCAACCACGTCGTGCAGAATGGCCGCGCTAATTGCCTCGTGATCTAGCCTGAGGTCAACCAATATTTGCGCTACCGCAATCGAATGACGGACATAGGGCTCGCCAGAGGCACGTGTCTGACCGGCATGCGCGGTCTGGGCGAGATCACAAGCATGACGAATCAATTCGGCTTCCGAAGCCGGACGGCCTTTGGTTATAGATTCTAACCAGTTTTCGATGTCGACCGGTGCCTTGTCATCGATTCGGCGACCTTTTGATTCAACCTGACTCATTTCGCACGCATACAACAAGTGGGTGTTTCACCACTTTAAGTATGGTGCCTAATCGATGGAATGAAAACAGATACTACCGCCCCGAAACAGGCTAAGCAGTATTCAGCCCTGGGTCCGCCGGCGAGATGGCGAAAGCGCTAAATGCTAGAAGGATGTTAGGCTAGAGCTGCCAAGTGACGGCCGCGCGCATTCTCTGCTCCATATCGTGGAGCGGCTCCCCCGGCTCACCCACGATCGCCATACTGCCAGTGGTCGTGGGTACCACAATCCCGTTAAGCTCCCTACTATAGAGATCGTGGGCGCCCTCAATGTAAACGCCCGGCATTAGCAGTATGGTCACCAGGCCCACCGCCCCTTGGACAATCAGCTGGCCACACTGATGCTCGCGGACATAATAGATACTAGCGTAGTGGACACGGCCAATCTCGCCATTAAGTTCGCCGCCAACGGCACGAATCACACGTATCAACTCAGCATTGGATATCTGCCCTTTTGCCACTCGAGAGGCGGGTACGGCGTTGATGCGGGCAATCACCGCCCTMWMTTGAGCACTTCAGATGGCAATTGACAGCATCAGCATGTGGTCGTATAGTCTGAGCCATCCCAGTATGGTGCGTTTATGAAGGTGCTGTTCACCCCGATGGACTTTACCTTGCCTTCCAGGTCCATCAGATCTGAGCCTGTCTCAGCGCTTGGGTTTGTGGCGGACATGTAAAGAACCAACTTGTTGTTCCTGCGGGCGGCCAGAATGAATTCTGGCTTGTATCCCTCGACGGTGTAAACCGGAGTGCCCACCTCAAGGAAAGTCGCGTAACCGTCCTGGGGGCCACCGCGGTCGGATAACTTGAATGCCACCTGTCCGAACTCCAGCCCCAGGTTTTCCTCCTGCAATGGAGGTTCTTTTCCTATTCGCAACGTCATATAAGTGATCCCACCGAAACTGATGACATCTATCCTGGAGGCCGAAGGAGGCGCCGCAACGGGCACCGCTG
>LXTK01000217.1 GCA_001643475.1 Proteobacteria bacterium SPGG2
CCGCCAACCCCGGAAAGCGCCAAATACCTACCGAGGTCATGCCAGCCACAATGCCTAACGACACCACATAGATTATTCGGTGCGACAATGCTTGAAGCCCGGACAACGCGGCCCACTCCCAGGCTGCCACCAATATAAAAATCCCCAGCACTACGCCAAGCCATGATGAAGGCAGATAGATCATGGCAGCGACAATGAGCGGCAACAGCACTAATGCTGTCAACACACGCTGCTTAAGCTTGCCGGGTGGCCTCGATTTGTTCACCGGTAAGACCGAACCGACGTTGACGTGCAGTATAGGAATCCAGCGCCAGATCGAATTGGGAGCGGTCAAAGTCGGGCCACAGAATCGGCGCAAAGTACAACTCAGTATACGCAAGCTGCCACAGGAGGAAATTACTAACACGCTGTTCACCCCCGGTGCGTATAAACAAATCTGGATCAGGAGCATCGTGCATGCTTAATGAAGCCTCAATCATCTCTGGAGTAATAGCATCCGCCTCGATCTTCCCTTCCTGTGCGCGCCTAGCAAGCTCCGCGCATGCCTGCGCAATATCCCAGCGTCCGCCATAATTAGCAGCTATGGTTAGCACTAGTCTTTCATTATCGCGCGTTAACGCCTCAGCATTCTTGATCCTACGAACAGCATCCTTTCCAAAACGATCGATATGGCCGATCACCCGAAACTTAATATTATTCTCATGTAGTTTTTTTAATTCTTCATCGAGTGCGCTAACAAATAATTCTATGAGAGACTTGACCTCTAGTTTCGGCCGACGCCAATTCTCACTACTAAATGCAAACAGCGTCAGATATTTGATCCCTTTGTCGCCGCAAGCGCTAACTAGTTCACGTACCCGTTTTACGCCTTTCGAATGTCCAGCTATCCGCGGCAGACGCCGTTGCGTTGCCCAACGTCCATTACCATCCATAATGACGGCGACATGCTGAGGTAAAGATGAACCGCGCGGCACTTGCCGGATTGGATTTGCGATACTGCTTTTACTCATCGATCAGAGAACCTTAGATCTGCATAATATCTTGCTCTTTGACCTCGACAAGCTTGTCTATTTCAGCGATAAACCGATCCGTGAGTTGTTGCATGATATCTTCAGCCCGCCTGTCGTCATCCTCTGAAATCTCCTTCTTCTTCAGCAAATCCTTGAGGTCGTGATTACCGTCGCGGCGAATGTTGCGTATAGCGATCTTAGAGTTTTCGCCCTCGCCACGTACAACCTTGGCCAATTCATTTCTACGCTCTTCCGAAAGTGGTGGTAGCGGAATGCGTATTGTCTGGCCCGACGTTGCCGGGTTAAGTCCAAGGTCCGACTCGCGGATCGTTTTCTCAACCTTCGCTACCATATTCTTGTCCCAAGGGATGACGCTGATAGTCCGCGCATCGGCTACCGTGACATTAGCCACTTGGTCGATTGGCGTTGGGGTGCCGTAATAATCGACCCTTAGATGATCGAGTAAACCGGCATGTGCACGCCCTGTCCGAACTTTCGCCAGATCTGATTTGAGTGCCTCTACTGATTTTCCCATCCGCCTTTCAGCATCTTTCTTTATTTTCTCCATCTCAACTTCCATCTCCAGCCTGCATTAGGGTGCCTTCGTTCTCACCCAATACAATACGCAGTACATTACCTGGTTTGTTGATATTGAACACCCGCACCGGAAGATTCTGTTCGCGACATAAAGCAACGGCGGTCGCATCCATAACCGCTAGTTTCTGCTCAAGCACCTGATCATAGCTGAGCGCGCTATAAAGTGTAGCATCCGCGTGACGTACTGGATCCTTGCTGTACACGCCATCAACTTTCGTCGCTTTGAGTACGATATCAGCGTTTATCTCGATCCCACGAAGGCTTGCCGCTGTATCGGTAGTGAAGAAAGGATTGCCAGTGCCTGCCGCAAACAGAACCACATGACCTTGTTCCAAATGATGGAGCGCCCGCTGTCGGTTGTAAGGCTCGGCAATTTGATCCAGGCGAATAGCCGACTGCAGATGTGTCGGCACATCCTGGCCGGCGAGTGCATCTTGCAAAGCCATTGCATTCATGACAGTTGCCAGCATGCCTATGTAGTCGGCGGTCGTACGCTCCATGTTTGCCGCCGTCGATGCGGCACCACGAAATATGTTACCGCCACCAACCACAATGGCAAGTTGTACACCTGTTGCTACAACTTCTTTAAGCTCCGTCGCAACACGAGTAAGAACTTCCGGGCTGATGCCGTAGCCACTTTCGCCCATCAGGGCTTCGCCGCTAAGCTTTAACAATACGCGCTTGAATACAGGCGCCTTCGCCGCTCCGGTCAATGGCTTATCCCCTTGTAACTTGGGCCATTACCTCCACCGCCAAATCATGCTGCCTTCTCCTCAAGACCCTCTCCGACTTCGTAGCGACAAAACCGTTCGATACGGGCACCGGCGGACTTGAGCAATTTTTCGACGATGGTGTCTGGGTCCTTCACGAACGGCTTACCCAACAGCGTCAGCTCACTGAGGTACTTGTTCAGTCGACCAGCGACCATCTTCTCTACAATCTCTGGCGGTTTACCACTGTCTTTAGCTTGCTCAATAAGAATGTCCCGTTCCTTGTTTGCGATATCCGAGGGTACATCATCTGCTGAAATGTACTCTGGTCGCGTTGCGGCCACTTGCATAGCCATGTCATGGGCAAGCGTGTTATCGCCTCCTTCCATCTCCATCAGTACGCCGATGCGTGAGCCCGCATGGACATAGGTATCGAGATGCCCGTTACTCGCTTTGTAGCGGGTAAAGCGCCGCACACTGATTTTCTCGCCCAACTTAGCAACTAGGTATTCGCAAGTTTGGCCTATTGTGTCGGCCTTCCCATCTTTCAGCGGCAGAGCCAATAGCGCATCGATATCATTGGGTTCATGCTCGACAATAGTCTTAGCGACAGTGGCGGCAAAATCTAGGAATCCTTCTTCCTTGGCAACAAAATCTGTCTCACAATTGATCTCCACCATAGCTGCAAGCTTGTGATCATCGCCCACATGGGTAGCGACGATGCCCTCGGCTGCTGTGCGTCCGGCTTTCTTTTGCACCTTCACACCGACACGCTTGCGGAGTAGCGCGATTGCCTCATCGATATCACCATCAGATTCAACCAACGCATTTTTGCACTCCATCATACCTAGCCCCGTACGTTCACGAAGCTCCTTAACCTGTGTAGCAGCAATTCCCATCTAACCTCTCCGTCTAACCAACTTTCCACGCACTGAACAAAAAACAGGGGGTCACGGCCCCAGACATTACTCTGCGTCAGATTCTTCTGATGGATTTTGCTTCGACTGCGCACTTGATTTTTTAGTCGGCGCTCGTTTCGTTTTTGTAGCCGTCTTAGCCTTTGTGCTCGTAGATTTAGCCTTAGTGGTCACCTTGGCTTTGCTCGCGGTCTTCTTGGCTTCAGCCGTTTTAGGCTTCGCGGTTGCCGGCGTTTGATCGTCGTCGGTAACTGCTCCCTGCGTTACTCCCGGTAGCTGCTCCGGCAACTGCTCCTCGACCGCTGTTCCCGACGCGGTTCTAACTCCTCCATCCATGGAGTCGTGCGTTGCTCCCGGTGGCTGCTCCCGGCGCGACTCTACCTCCTCCTTCCCTGGAGTCGTAACTTCCTGCGTCCCTGCGGGTCGCCCGACACGGTCTACCTCCCCCTTGCCTGGGGTCGTACCTCCCGCATCCGTGGAGTCGTCGGTAACTGCTCCCGGCGTTACTCTACCTCCTCCATCCGTGAGAATGGCGTCGGCCGCCCCACGCATGTAAAGCCTTATCGCCGCAATTGCATCGTCATTACCCGGGATCAGATAATCGACGCCATCGGGTTTGCAATTAGTGTCGACGGCTGCGGCGACAGGGATGTTAAGGTGATTGGCCTCAGCCACTGCGATCGCTTCTTGGCCTACATCGATCACGAACAAGGCATCCGGCAATCCCGGCATATCTTTGATTCCCGCAAGACTCCGATTCAGTTTACGACACTCACGGGTCAACGCTAATACTTCCTTCTTTACGAGTTTCGTAACGCTGCCGTCCTCAAACATGGCCTCGAGACTCTTCAGCCGATCAATAGAATTCTTGACCGTTTTGTAGTTGGTCAATGTGCCGCCTAGCCACCGGTGGTTGACATACGGGCAGCCGCAGCGCACGGCTTCCTCTTGAACAATGTCGGCCGCCTGTCGTTTAGTGCCTACAAACAGTACGATGCCCCGATTGGCCGTCAACTTGTGCAGAAACTCCATCGCCTCGTTGAATAGCGGTAGGGTCTTTTCCAGGTTTATAATGTGGATCTTGTTGCGCTCACCGAAGATATAGGGGCGCATTTTGGGGTGCCAGAACCGCGTGCGATGGCCGAAGTGGACGCCGGCCTCCAGCATCTGGCGCATGGTAACACTAGTCATTTTTCGCTCCGTTCGGGTTAGTCCGCCATGGGCTCCATGCGTCGACCCAACCACCAAACGCCTATGGTCGTCGGGCACCCGGGCGCATGTGTCGGCCCACGTGTGATTTGTAAAACGGAAATTTTACACTATGAATGGCCATTTACAACAATACTTTTAAGGATTTACGAGGCAACCCTACCGATTTTTCTATGGGTCTGGCACAAGAAAATGGGGTAAATTGGCCTACCGCCAAAGCCCTGGGTAGCAACCGAAGCAGATCGACCGCACAACGATGCCACCTACGATTAAAACACCAGAGGAAATAGAGAAAATGCGTGTTGCCGGACAGCTGGCGGCCGAAGTGTTAAAAATGATTGGGCCCCATGTTCAGCCCGGTATCACCACGGGTGAGCTCGATCGAATTTGCCATGATCATATCGTCGACAAACAGCAAGCCATTCCCGCCCCACTCAACTACAAGGGATTTCCGAAATCGATTTGTACTTCTGTGAATCACCAGGTGTGCCACGGAATACCCGGTGACAAAAAACTAAAGAAAGGGGACATCATCAATATCGATATCACTGTAATCAAAGATGACTATCACGGTGACACAAGTAAGATGTTTTTTGTGGGTGAACCATCGATCCAAGCGCAAAGACTTGTGAGGTTAAGTCACGAATGTATGGTGAAGGGCATCGAGAAAGTAAGGCCGGGCGTTCGCTTAGGCGACATCGGCTACGCGATCCAGCAACACGCCGAAAGAAACAACTGCTCCGTGGTGCGGGAGTATTGCGGGCATGGAATTGGCCGCGTATTTCACGAGGACCCACAGGTTTTGCACTACGGCAAGGCCGGCACCGGCATGGAATTGCAGTCGGGCATGACGCTAACGGTCGAACCGATGGTCAATGCCGGCAAGCGCCATGTCAGGTTGTTGCCCGACGGCTGGACCGTGGTGACCAGGGATCACAAATTATCGGCGCAATGGGAACACACCATACTGATCACCGACAGCGGCTATGAGGTTCTGACACTCGGCGCCGACCAGCGTTAGTCCGGGCTTATTTCTCATGCCTTMTTCCACCGCYAYTSATCGMGYCGGGCMMGCAGWYGAYGCCCTCRCSAKCCTKGMSGCMGCGCTCARRGACCTGWSCAGGCCGGTYAGYRACTGCCGMCAGGCGCTTGMRMGYGCGAMYGAAARCCTGMACMRSCGMTTCSYGCRRGGSGCMKCRGTCASWGAGCTGGTGCRWCTCAGRTCGGAYYTGATYGACTGTCTCCTGATCCGGCTSTGGCRYCATTAYRCRAACMAGCYYRCCGARACMGYGGCGCTGGTKGCSGTCGGCGGATAYGGCCGYGGTGARCTGCAYCCKTWTTCCGACATCGACATCATGGYRCTSACCRMARACGATTTGCCGSWMGCGGCRGAATCCGCMTTGTCGGAATTTTTCAYGGCGCTCTGGGAYATCGGRCTGGAAATCGGCCACAGCGTCAGAACCGTTAGCCAGTGCYGCCAGGAATCGGCCGACGACMTKACGATCRCAACCACGCTGMTCGAGGCGCGRCTRATCGACGGTCCCGSYRCSCTTTTCGAGCAAATGMAGCAGGCRATTTCRACCGSGGAAATATGGCCGTCWGACCGYTTCTTCGAGGCRAAACGYGCCGAGCAGCGTRCRCGTCATCATCGMTAYGACGACACCGCRWACAARCTCGAACCCAACGTCAAAGGSAGTCCGGGCGGMYTGCGYGATATYCARATGATCGGCTGGGTTGCCAAGCGGCACTTCGGCGTKGCMTCGCTSGMYGARCTGGTCGMMCAYMAGTTCCTKWCGCCGGGGCAGCTWAAGCTKTTGCARGACGGRCAGGCKTTTCTYTGGCGRGTSCGYTACGGCCTGCAYGTKYTGACCGGGAGRCGCGAGGATCGSCTGCTGTTCGACCATCAGRYCAGGCTGGCAAAAATGCTCGGKTAYGARGATGCMWSSTAYACGCTGGCKGTSGAGCAACTGATGCARCGCTAYTACCGAACCGTGATGGAYYTRAGCCGCCTGAATGAAATGYTGCTGCAGTTGTTCGAGGARGMRATCCTCATGGAYCCGCWTGCCRRGCCRAMRCCSATCAAYGMKCGATTCCAGGTCAARAACGGCTWYCTGCAGACMASCARTGACCAGGTATTTTCRCAARACCCGTCCGCATTRCTCGAGTTGTTCCTKTTRCTKCAGCAACACCAKGRCMTKCGCGGYGTCAGCGCSYAYACCATCGGWCWKATYAAAAGRAATCTGTACCTGATCGACGAGGAGTTCMGGCAGAATCCGCGSAATCATCGCYTGTTCCTGARCATTCTGCGGGCGCCGGCCGGKGTAACGCACGAACTTCGCCGCATGAACCTGTACGGCGTCCTGGGACTCTACATTCCGTCGTTCGGGCGCATCGTCGGTCGCATGCAATACGATTTGTTCCATGCCTATACCGTCGACGAACACACTTTGTTTGTGGTCCGCAACCTGCGCCGGTTCGCGCTCCCAAGATTTGATCATGAGTATTCGCACTGCAGTCTTTTGATGCAGTCGTTTGAAAAGCCGGAAATCGTCTACCTTGCCGGGCTCTTTCACGATATCGCGAAAGGACGCGGCGGCGATCATTCGGAACTCGGCGCGGTGGACGCGGAGTCGTTTTGCCTTGAGCACGGCATGAGCCAGTATGATGCGCGCACCGTCGCATGGCTGGTAAAGAACCACCTTGTGCTGTCAATGACCGCCCAAAAGAAAGACATAAGTGATCCAGAGGTAATCAACGGCTTTGCCGCACTGGTGGGTGACCAGGCCCACCTGGATTATCTGACCGTGCTAACCGTCGCCGATGTGCGCGGCACCAATCCGAAACTGTGGAATTCATGGAAGGCAATGCTTTTCCGCGATTTGTACGAGCTCACTTCGCGCGCATTGCGGCGCGGGCTGGAAAACCCGATCGACCGCGAGCAACTCATCAGCGAAACGCAGGCGAGCGCACGGGAAATACTGCATAACGCCGGAACTCCCGACGACGCCGTCAACGATGTATGGAAATTATTTACCCAGGAATACTTCCTGCGGTACCGAAGTGAGGAGATTGCCTGGCACACTGAGATGCTCGCTGGTGCCGCGCACATCGGGAACGGGCTCCTCGACGTCAGAAAGCAGGCTGACGGCGACGGGGCTGAAGCCGTCCTGTATGCGCCACGCCACAACAGGACGTTTGCGCACGCGACCGCAATGCTCGACGAACTCGGGCTGACGATTGCCGATGCGCGCATCGTCCCGCTTGCGAACGATTTCAGCCTGGACACTTATATATTCATGGAACTGGATCATCGGACCGTCATTGACGASGCGCGCYTGARCAAGATCMGRCGKACWTTGACCAGGATCCTGASCWCCGRCGAKACACRTGCCGYWAAGGTTACTCGCCGMGCKCCCCGYCAGGTKCGAATGTTTTCYACGAAAACRGTWATAAACTTCGAYMATGAYATYTCGARYAAACGGACMRTWATGGAACTGGCTGCCGGCGACCGGCCCGGGCTRCTCAGYACMGTTGGACARRYWTTTATCGAATTCARRATCAAYATYGAAACTGCCAAGATCCTGACSAYYGGCGAACGYGCCGAAGACGTTTTYTATRTCGTYGATGAAAACAACARGCTAYTGWCTGACSARSTTTGCRATCAGTTACGTGAACGACTGGTGGAACGCCTGGATAGCAATAGCTGAGGACGATATGGAATCACTGATTCATTTGATTGAGGCCGGCTGGGAACGGCGCGACCAGGGAAACGCAATCCG
>LXTK01000178.1 GCA_001643475.1 Proteobacteria bacterium SPGG2
TAGGCCGGTCAGATCATCGCGAATGGCCATGGCCTTGAAGGCCTCATTGAGGTTTTCTAGGGCCAGGTTTTTGTTCTTTAGGGTAACCGTGAGCGCCTTAAAAGCCTTGTTGAGGTTGGCCATGGCTTCGTTTCTGCTTCTGAGGGTCGACATCAGCTTTTCTCGTTCTCGCACAAGCACATAGCTCTGCATGGCGCGCTTAGCCACGTTAGCGATTAACTCGAGGTCGCCGAACGGCTTATGGAGAAAATCGTAAGCACCCGCCTTCAATGCATTGACGGCGACATCCATAGTGCCGTGACTCGTCATAATAATCACATGCCCACCTGTCTTAAGCTGTTTGAGGTGCTTTAGCAGATCGAGGCCACTCATACCGGCCATACGAATGTCGGTAAACACCACGGGAAACGGTTGCTTTTGAAATATTGCAAACGCCTCTTCACCACTCGATGCCTGAGTAACCTGGTAGCCTTCATCGGTCAGAACTTGCGCCACTATGCCGCGGATCGATTCCTCATCGTCTACGACTAAGGCGCGCTTGCTGACTATGGCAATACGTGCTTTTGGTTTAGCTGCTGGTGTTGGAGCTGGAGCTGGTGCTGGAGCTGGTGCTTGATTCATCGTTTTTTGCCTCAATCTATGCGGCGGAACTTGCCATCACTATATCGTCAACAATTCCGGGAAACTTCATCACAAAGGCGGTGCCCGTGCCGAGCTCGCTCTCGATAGTAATTTCGCCGTTATGATCCTTGATAATTCCGTAGGTTACCGATAGACCCAATCCCGTACCCTTACCGGCTGGCTTGGTAGTAAAGAACGGCTCGAAGATCTTGTGCCGGATATTCTCGGGAATCCCAGGGCCATTGTCCGCGAATACGAGCAGCACATTTCCATCATCGGTTTTGCTGGTGGTCAGACGCACCACCCCGGGTTTTCCGTCGAGCGCCTGCTGTGCATTGATCGCGAAATTCATGAGCACCTGTTGCAGCTGATTGGCATTGCCATTGATCTCCGGCAAATTGTTAGCCAGGTTCATTTGTATCTTCACCTGGTTGAGCGACAATTGGTGATCGACGATGGCCATCCCATGCTTAATGACGTCGTTAAGATCAGTTGGCTCGTACTCCACCTTTTCTTGACGTGCGAACTTCATCAAGTTGCTGATGATCTCGGTACAACGTTTGGTCTCATGCTGAATAATATTGAGATGGTTGTGCATGGGATCGTCTTCGCTCAGTTTTCGTAGGCATAGCTGGGCGTGACCTAGAATTCCCGCAAGCGGATTCTTGACTTCGTGCGCGATACCGGCACTAAGCTGGCCAAACGCCGACAGCTTTTCGGATTGAACCAAGGCGGCCTGTGCGCCCCGCAGCTCCTCTAACCGCCCCCTAAGCTCACCTGCCATTTGATTGAATGATGTCGATAACATCCCTATTTCATCTTTAGACGGTGACTCAACGAAGATATCAAAGTGCCCCTTACCGACCTGACGAACGGCGTGGGTTAGTTTTTCCAATGGACGCGTAAGTCTGTGGGCCAGAAAAACGCTGAGCACCGCAGTCGCGATCAGCAACGCCAGCGATAGTAAAACCAGGTTGTTGAGCAGGGTCCTTGCCGTGAGGTAGGCGACAGCCTTAGGAATCTGCACACCCGCTAGTAGGTCACTGCTCTTGATTCCAGCGAACCCACCGATCATCTCATTGCCCTCGTGTTCGTACTCGATGGTGGTGCCCAACAGCTGATTCTGGGCCATCAGGTTTTCGAGGTTGGGTATCCAATCGGCCGTTGCTCGCTGTACCACGCGGTCAACGTCGCTATGAGCGATGAGTACCCCTTCAGAGTCTACGATAAAGGCCTGGAATGCCGATGGTCGGCTGGCCAAGCTTAGTAATGCATCGAGCCGTACCATGGCCGTAATTACAACCGGGGTTCCATCGTTGGGCGAAACATCGGTTGTTGCGACTAATAACAGTGGCAATCGTGCTGTAATGGTTGCATTTTCCACATAGACCGGCACCGAGTTGATACGGTCTGGCGATAACGGGTTATCCTTCAAATACTTTGTGAGGTCCTTTTCCTCTAGACCGGCGCCCTCCAGTGCTTTGCCGTCGTACACCATCACCGGTTCTGCGTCTCGTTCTTGTACGCTCACAGCCACGAAGTCGTCGAAATTCCTGAACAGACTGGCGACGATTTCTCGCTTGCGACCGGAGGAGAGTTTTTCGTTATAGGCGACCTCGGTGAAGACACGCAGTTTTTGATGATAACCCTGCAACAGAGAGTTTGCTTCCTCTGCAACATGTAGGGCGATCACGGATGCTAGATCGCGTATGTATGTCGTCTTGTCATTATTGAATAGATTCGCCATGGTGATGATGATTAGGCTCACCACTACTGTGATGACACACAGGAATGTGATCATAATCTTGAGGCGAATAGGAAAACGAAATTTACTGATCATCGTAATACCTTTACACTTAGAATTTCCCGTTTAACAAGTTGGTCGCGTAAGCGATATTGCCGGCGGGGTCAATCGCTTCGACAACAATTAGCGTGGCACCAGGCTTTACACTCAGCTTATGCGTGAACACACCCTGTGCACTTACTTTTACACGTGTACCATCGACGTAGATTTTGGTACCAGGTTCGGTTTTCCCGCGTAACGTAATTGTTGGCTGCCTTATCACCGTTGGCGGTTTCTGCAGCTTCAGCATGGGCGGGGTACGATCCTGAACCATATGTAACTTTCGTACTTCGCTGGGCATACCTTCAATATCACCGGTTAGCGAGTGTACGCGCCAGTAGTACTCGCCTTTTTTCAGATTACCGTATGTAAACGATGTTCGCTTTACTCGTTCGTCAACCAAGAGTTGGCGAAATTCAGGATCCCGTGACAGCATGAATCGATACGCGGATGCTGGCTTCTCTGGTTTCCATGTGAACCTTATCTTCGGTGGCAGTTTACGAAAGTAAGAGGCATTGCCATTGACGGGCCGTTTCAGTATCGGTTGTGCGGGTAAGGCCACGGGCTCTAATGGTTGTCCATCAGGGCCGATGGTCAAAGCGAAATTTTCGCCAAGCAAGACGCGTTTCCCGCCTATCATAATCTCAGCGTCACCTTTGAATAGCGACAGCGTCGATGACTTGTCTTTATTGACGGCCAGTTTGAACTCCACACCTTGCTCACCTTCACCGGGCACCATCTGCAGGTCCGCGCCAGGTAAGGCGACTTGTAGATTCGTGAACCCGTCGTCAGATCTTTGCAGCCTGCCCCTTAGCTCTCCTTGCACTTCGACTCGCAATGTCCGCAGTTTGTTTACAAATAGATCGGGTTCCACGCCTTGCAAGATGACAAGCGAGTTCTCACCGATATCTAAGTAGTTATCCCCGCCGAATTCGATCAATGCCCGCGCCTTGTCATAGGTCTGTATGGCATCACGACTAGCAAGAGTCATGCCCAATTGTGCTCTAGACCAGGCGATGGTATTTGCCGATTTCACATTGACCTTCTTGCCAAGCTCCGTGACTCTCGCCATGATTTGTGTGTTGTTTGTCCCAGCGATAAACAAGTCCTTTGGGCCCGTGGGCGACACCGATGTGCCTATAGTCTGGGCCAAATCCTTCATGCTCGTACCGATGGGGAAGTACAGATTCATAATTCCGAGTACGATGAAGAAGAACAGCAGCACGATGAGCAAGGCAATGCCAAACTCGGTGGCAATACGGCGACCTTGGCTTTGCTCGTCGCTTGCCAACTCTGACATCTGCTCGTTTTGAATTACGGCTGCCATGTTCATATTTCCGTTAGATCAATACGCGCCCTGCAATCTCAGGAACCAGCCCTTGACCGAGTAATCGTTATTCGAGAACTCATCGTCAGAGAAGTCCGTGAAGTTATAGCCCACCCCAATGCGTAGGTGATCGATGGGCCGCCACATGAATTCCAGCAACCAGCCCTGACGGCGGCCACTGTGTTTTTGGTCGAGGACGCGGTATTCCGCCCCGAGCTCAAAGGCCTTATAGAAATTGTAGTTCAAACGCTGGAGTGTGAGACTGGTTTCGGTCTCGATATCGACCCGCCCGGGGGCGGTTTCGACCCTATTTTTAAAGGCCTGTTTGCCCACCCACTCGAGATCGGGGGTGACCTGGTGCGACCACTCCACCGCTAACACCTCGGATTCGGCGATTAAATCATCGCTTTGGGCCTGGAACGCGGTGGGCCCATCTAAGAGCGTGGTATAGCGCGCCAACAGGTTAAAGTTATCGTTATCGACCGGTCGATAGGCAAGCCCGATGCTGAGCTCATCGAATTCGGCCTCGGTGGCCCCCAAGGTAGTGTCACTGGTCAGGCTATAGCGCGCCGATCCCAGGATCTTGAGCGCCGGCGTCACCGCAACCTCGGCGTGATTGGTGGACAGGAACTGGTCGAGATCGCGGCCGCCGTCTTCGCGCCGGACCTCGTTGCGGGTCGAGAGCTTAAGCCCGCGGCCATTGTCATAACTGACCCCGAGGGCCAACGCATAGCGGGTGGTCACGCTCGGGGTGGTATCGATCTCACTGAATTCGGCCGACACCAAGACGCTTAAGCGGTCGGTGATGCCCCAATGCTTGCGCGCCCCGACCAAGGACTGGTTGGTCTCCTCGCCGTGACTGCGCCCCCACTGGTACTCGGTATAGACGCTGCCGTCCTCGCCGAGCGCACTCTCGCTGCCGAGGACGGTGGCGGTCGATCGGCCCCGGGTGCGGTCATTGACCACGCGTTGGCTCACATAGAGCCGGTGTTGATCGAGGTCATAGGTGAGCCCGACCTCGGCCGCCTCGCCCTGGGAGCCGCTGGTGACGCTGGCCCTGAGCGCTAGCCGGTCACGCAGCCGGTAGTCGATCCCCAGCGTAGTCTGGTGATTATCGGCCCCCTCGAGGGTCTGTTGGTGTTCGACGAAGGCCGCCAGGGTCTCGGTCCAATCGATATCAAAG
>LXTK01000223.1 GCA_001643475.1 Proteobacteria bacterium SPGG2
CGCCGCAAGGAAATGCTCGAGGACATCGCCGTGCTCACCGGTGGGACGGCCGTCTTCGAGGACTTGGGCTTGACGCTGGAGAAGCTGGAGATCAAAGACCTGGGCTCTGCCAAGAAGATCACCATCGACAAAGACACCACCACGATCGTCCAGGGCGCGGGCAGCACCACTGCCGTCAAGGGCAGAATCGATCTGCTCAAGGTGCAGATCGAGAAAACGACCAGTGATTATGATCGTGAGAAACTGGAGGAGCGGCTGGCCAAACTGTCCGGCGGCGTGGCCCAGATCAGTGTCGGGGCGGCCACGGAGGTGGAGATGAAGGAGAAGAAGGCTCGCGTGGAAGACGCCCTGCACGCCTGCCGAGCTGCCGTCGAAGAAGGCATCCTGCCCGGCGGCGGGGTGGCGGTGCTGCGCTGCATGGATGCTTTGGACGCCGCGGCCAAGAAAGCAAAGACGGCCGAAAAAAGCAGCTCCGAAACCCAAGTCGGCGACTGACTGAGAGCGTACTCATGGCACACAAGAAAGCAGGTGGTAGTTCGAGGAACGGACGGGACTCTGCATCCAAGCGGCTTGGAGTAAAGCGCTATGGCGGTCAGCATGTACTGGCGGGCAATATTTTGGTACGCCAACGTGGTACCAAGTTTCATCCTGGTCTTAACGTAGGTATCGGTAAGGACGACACGCTATTCGCCAAGATCGAGGGCCATGTCGTATTCGAGACCAAGGGCCGGCGAGGGCGTAAGACGGTTAGGATTACGCCGAGCTAAGCGTCGACGTGGCCATGTCCACGGAACCGACCCCACTTTGTCCGCGAAGTGGGGTTTTTTGTTTATGGTCCAGTGGCAAGTAGCAAATCATTTAGGAGTACGAGAAATCGGCTTCAGGACTTACTAGTTGTGACTTGCTGTTTGAAACTTGGCTTTTGAGCTATGAAATTTGTCGATGAAGCAACGATTCGCGTTGAAGCCGGAAACGGCGGCAATGGTTGTTTAAGTTTTCGACGTGAGCGATCTGTGCCGCGCGGCGGGCCAGATGGGGGTGATGGTGGTGACGGCGGTAACGTAAACGTGATCGGTCGTGGCGCGATCAACACGCTCGTTGATTTTCGCTATACGCGTTTGTTTCGGGCGGATCATGGACAAAACGGGAGTGGGCGTGACCGCACGGGTCGAGCGGCTAAGGATCTGTTTATTCAGGTGCCAGTTGGCACGGTGGTAAGCAATGCTGATACATCGGAGATTATCGGCGACGTGATTAGCGAGGGCGAAATAATTCTAGTCGCGCGTTGCGGCAAAAGTGGGCGCGGTAACGCCCATTTCAAGTCGAGTACGAACCGTGCACCCAGACGAACTACCCTCGGTGGGCGCGGCGAGCAGCGAGACTTAAAGCTTCAGCTTCGTATATTGGCGGACGTAGGTCTGCTCGGGTTACCCAATGCTGGCAAATCCACATTACTGCGCGCCGTATCAGCGGCGCGTCCGAAAGTCGCTGACTATCCGTTTACGACCTTATACCCACAACTTGGTGTAGTGCGAATAGAGGTTGATCGCAGCTTTGTAGTGGCCGATATACCGGGTTTAATCAAGGGCGCGGCCGACGGCGCGGGTCTGGGAACGCGCTTTCTTAAACACTTGGCGCGAACGCGTATCTTGCTCCATATCGTAGATATCGCCGCCGATAGCGACGATACGTCCATGCAGGCGGCGCAAGGCGTGGTGGAAGAACTCGAAAAGTTCAGCCCAGAGCTCAGCGCGCGCGAGCGTTGGCTGGTATTCAACAAAATCGATCTTCTCGATCCGAACGAGCGTGAAAAGCGCCGGCAGACTTTTTTAGAATCGTTGGCATGGCAAGGGCCCGTATTTGCCGTTTCAGCCATTAGCGGTGAAGGCTGTGGCGCACTTATGGGTGCCGTGATGCAACGCCTGGAAAAATTGCTAAGCCAGTCGAAAGCCAATGTTAACGGGGAATAGTAGAGTGTCCCGTGAATCGCTTCGGCGTATCCGCAGTGTGGTCGTGAAGATTGGTAGTGCCGTCCTGACCAAGGAAGGCCAGGGACTTGATAAGCCTGCAATCGGCGGTTGGGTGGCACAGATGGCGAATCTGCGCAAACGTGGCCTCGAGGTCGCTTTGGTGACATCGGGTGCGATAGCAGAAGGTATGCAGCGGCTCAACCGCCCAACCCGGCCACACGCGCTGCATGAGTTGCAGGCGATGGCGGCGGTGGGACAGATGGGGTTGATACAGGTGTATGAGTCGGCATTTCGCGGCCATGGCCTGCACACAGCACAAGTATTGCTGACGCACGAAGATCTTAGTGATCGTCAACGTTACCTCAACGCTCGCAGTACACTGCGTGCTCTATTGCAGCTAGGGGTTGTTCCGGTTGTTAATGAGAATGACGCGTCGGCAACCGACAAGATTCGTTTTGGTGACAATGACAACCTGGCCGCCTTAGTGGTCAATCTGGTCGAGGCCGACCTTCTAGTCATTCTTACCGACCAGGCAGGATACTTCGATAAGGATCCGCGGTTACATGACGATGCGATACTGATCCCGGAAGCAGATCTGGGTGATGCCCGGCTGAGTGCCGCTGCCGGTGGCTCGGGTGTGTTTGGTCGCGGGGGTATACGCACTAAGCTCGTTGCCGCAGAAAAGGCAGCTGGTTCTGGCGCGGCCACCGTGATTGCACCGGCACATGATGACAATGTCCTGCAGCGTATCATTGACGGCGAGAACGTTGGCACATTGCTCAAGCCAGCCCAGGGCCGCATCGCCGCCCGCAAACAGTGGCTGGTCGGACAGCTACAGATTTGCGGTACGCTGATCCTGGACGACGGCGCGGTGAGGGTAATTCGCGAGGCCGGCAAAAGCCTCCTGCCGGTGGGCGTAAAGGCGGTGGGGGGAAATTTTGTACGTGGTGAAATCGTCGCTTGCGTAGACGACGAGGGCAGGGAAGTGGCGAGGGGTTTGGTGAACTACGGCGCGCGGGAATCAGCGCGTATCGTCGGTCGGCCAAGCGGTCAGATCGAATCCATCTTGGGCTATGTCGACGAGCCGGAATTGATCCACCGGGACAACATGGTGTTGATGTGAAACTTCACGTGCCGGAGGACGAAACGGCTAGCCGAGCATGCGTACGCGAGTACTCAAGCGACTCTTGTGGCGCGCCGCTGTATTCTTGTGTAACACGCCCTTGGTCACCACTTTGTCGATTACCTTAACCGCGTTTTTATAAGCTTGTTCGGCGGCTGGTTTGTCATTGTTCTTTACCGCCTGCAACACAGCCTTCATATAGGTGCGTGCCTTAGAGCGTAAGCTGAAATTACGAGGGCGGCGGTTTTGCGCCTGGCGCGCCCTTTTTCGTGCTTGTGGAGAATTTGCCAACGTAGGTAATTAAAGAATCGCTACTGTTTGGAAGGCGCGCACTATGCGCAGTTTAGACAGATTTGTCAATCTTGCCCCTGCCAGCCTGCAAACATCGACGAAAAGTTCCGGCTGGCTTATGATCGGTGGTTGTCGGCCGGAAGACGATCTTGTCACGCAAACTGCTGAAGTCTACCGCTGTTACTGGCGGTATGACCCTGATTTCACGCATTACGGGTTTGGTCCGAGATATCGTGTTCGCCCATGTAATAGGGGCGAGTGCCGGTGTCGCCGCGGATGCGTTTTACGTTGCCTTTCGCATCCCGAATTTCTTTCGCCGTATTTTCGGCGAAGGGGCATTCGCGCAGGCGTTTGTGCCCGTATACGCGGAGCATCAGGCGGGGGCCACCGACGATGAAAGGCAAGCTTTCCTAAGCAATATTAGCGGCATTCTTAGCAGCACGCTTCTTTTCGTTACAGTCCTCGGCGTCATCGCAGCACCCCTTGTGGTAACTATCCTTGCTCCGGGCTTTTTGGCTGTGCCTGAAAAGTATGAGCTTACGGTGATGATGCTACGCATTACCTTCCCGTACTTGGCGTTTATATCGCTCGTGGCACTGGCCGCCGGAATTTTGAACACGCACGGGCAGTTTGGCGTGCCGGCGTTTACACCTGTATTGCTAAATCTATCACTGATTGCCGCCGCTCTATGGTTAGCACCAAAGATTGGTAACACCGGTCTAGCGCTGGCATGGGGCGTCCTGGCAGCTGGTGCAGTGCAGTTACTCTTCCAGCTGCCTTTTCTGCGCCGTATCCGCGCGTTGCCACGCCCGCGACTGGGTTGGAGAAACAGTGGTGTAAAGCGTGTGTTCAAACTGATGTTGCCAGCAATCTTCGGGAGCTCTGTCGTACAGATCAATATGCTGGTAAATACATTGCTGGCTTCGTTTTTGGTTACCGGCAGTGTTTCTTGGCTCTATTATTCTGATCGTCTCATGGAATTCCCCCTAGGTGTCTTCGGTATAGCGCTGGCCACCGTCATCCTTCCTACTCTTTCGCGTAGATATGTTGGTGCGTTGGCTGAAGAGTTTTCGCAACTATTGGATTGGGCGCTGCGGTGGGTGTTTCTGGTTGCTGTCCCCGCTTCGGTTGGACTAATCGTTCTTGCTAAACCCATCCTGACTACGCTGTTCCAATATGGCCAATTTGGACCCTACGACGTCGAGATGACATCTCGTGCGCTGATAGCTTTTTCGTTCGGTTTGGTTGCCTTTATCACAGTAAAGATTCTTGCCTTGGGTTTTTATGCGCGCCAGAATACCAGCAGTCCTGCGAAGATCGCAGCATGGAGCGTGGCAGCCAATATCATATTAAGTCTCGCTCTAATATCGTCGCTGGCCCATACGGGGCTTGCGTTGTCGATATCTTTGGCTGCATTTGTCAACGCGGGCCTGTTATTCCGTCTTCTGCGAAAGGATGGTATCTATACGCCGCTGCCGGGATGGAGTCGGCTTGTCCTAAGAATTGGCGTGGCAAGCACACTCATGGCCTTAGTATTAGGCTGGGGCGCCAGCGATATGCCGGGCTGGATAGCTGCCAGCGTGTTCCTCCGCGTGGTCCAGCTAGGGCTCTGGATTAGTGTGGGCATCCTGGTTTATATTGCGAGCATGTTGATGCTGGGCGCACGACCTAGAGATTTCTTGTTGAGGCGAATCGAGCAGACGGATGACTAGTCAATCGGCAATACCGCAAATTGTCCCGTGTGACGACCCGCGCGTATTCACCCTGGCCGAAGCGTTGGCCATGTTTCCGCTCGTGCGTAGGATTACTGAAGATGCCTATCATGAGCTCGAACCCGTGCGTTGCAAGTTGGAGGCGATGATCCCCACTAACCCGATGATGCAAGAAGTTGAAAGACAGTACGAAGTCATCGTCAAGGCCTGGGTCGGCAAAATGGAACGGCTTGGGCTTGTAGTCAAGGGTTTGTGGCTGGCGGACTTCGACACCGGTGATGGTTATCTATGTTGGAAGTTCCCAGAACTTAAGCTGGGTCACTACCACGGCTATCACGAAGGCTTCGCAGGTCGCCGTGTCCTACGCGAGGTCATCGAAGAGCTTGATCCAGACTGGGCCCACCCCTGAACTCTTGCCCTAACCTGCGGTGTACAGCTGGACCTTCTAACATCGAGAGGTTAACCTGTCCGGCTTTGCGAAATCCTTTATTGCACTGTCATGGAGCTTATACGCGGGCTGCATAACCTAAAGCCCAGGCATCACGGTTGCGTTGCGACGATTGGCAATTTCGATGGTGTCCATCTTGGGCATCAGGCAGTGGCGGGGCAGTTAGCCGAGAAGGCTCAAGCCCTGCGATTGCCGACTCTAGTTATCCTGTTTGAGCCACAACCGCAGGAGTTCTTTCGTCCCGATAAATCACCCCCCAGGCTTACGCGCTTCCGTGAGAAATGGCTGGCATTACGACGCTACTCGGTCGATCGGGTGCTTTGCATCCGGTTTGATGCCCGATTCGCAGCGATGGAGCCGGAGACTTTTGTTAGTCGTGTGCTGGTGGACGGTCTCGGCGTGCAGCATCTGGTAGTGGGCGATGATTTCCGTTTCGGAAAGAATCGTCGCGGCGACTTCGCTTTGCTTCAGCAAATGGGTCAGCGACACGACTTTCAAGTCGCTAACATGCACACAGTTAGAATAGACAGCGAGCGCGTAAGCAGCACGCGCGTGCGCGCTGCGCTAAACATCGGGGATCTTGCCACCGCCGAGAAGTTGTTGGGACGCCCCTATCGCATGTCTGGTCGCGTTGCCCACGGACTCAAGCTTGGTCGTCGTCTTGGTATTCCTACCGCGAATATCCATGTCTACCGTAAGGCGACGCCCATCACGGGTGTGTATGTGGTGGAGGTATTTGGTCTTGAGCGTGAGCCGTGGCCAGGGGCTGCCAATGTGGGAACCCGCCCTACCATCAATGGTACGCGTACCCTGTTAGAGATTCATCTGTTGGATTTCGACGGCCACATCTATGGAAAGTATCTCAATGTCAATTTTCTGCATAAACTACGTGACGAAGAGCGCTACGATTCTTTGGATGAGCTAAAGATGCATATGTCTAGCGATTTAGATCGAGCCCGAGCGTTCTTCCAAGACTATCATCCGCAGCAGACACAACTGGAAAGCGGCAATGATGTCGTGGGATAAGGAAATCCCTGGGTCGAGGTGGCTGTGAAGCCTTATAAAGACACCCTTAACCTGCCGCGGACTGACTTCCCGATGAAAGCCAACCTGGCCAACCGGGAACCGGACATGCTCAAGTATTGGCAGGATATTGATCTATTCAGCAGCGTGCGTGCTGCTTTTAAGGGTCGCCCCAAATATATCCTTCACGATGGCCCGCCGTACGCCAACGGCGATATCCACATCGGCCACGTCGTAAACAAGGTGCTCAAGGACTTTATTGTCAAATCTAAGGCACTGGCAGGGTTTGATACGCCCTATGTACCTGGCTGGGATTGTCATGGATTACCCATCGAGCACGAAGTAGAAAAGAAGCTAGGTCGTGACGCCTGTCGCAAAGATCCCAAAGCCTTTCGAGCTGCTTGCAGGCAATTCGCCACCGAGCAAATCGATGGCCAGCGCAATGATTTCATGCGTCTTGGCGTTATCGGCGATTGGCATAGGCCGTACCTCACCATGGATCCTAAGACGGAGGCCAATATCCTTCGTGCGCTCGCCAAGATCGTTGCCAATGGCCACTTGCATCACGGCTTGATGCCGGTCTATTGGTGTGCCGATTGTGGATCGGCATTGGCTGAGGCTGAAGTGGAGTATATGGATAAGGCGTCGCCCACCGTCGATGTTCGTTTTCGAGTCGTCGATGATAAAGAATTCTTGTCGAAGTGTTCGGCGCTTGCGAATGGGGATAGTAAAGGTCCGCTAAGCGTTTTGATATGGACGACCACACCGTGGACGCTTCCCGCGAACCAGGCGGTGGCGCTGCACCCCGATCTGGACTACGTTGTGGTGCAGATCGACGATGGGACGGGTCAAGCCGAACGAATCGTCATCGCGGAAGCATTACTCGAGCCTTGTCTAGATCGTTACGGTGTGTCGAAGCATTGGGTTATGGCCCGCGCCAAAGGCAGTGCGCTGGAGCACCAAATGCTCGCCCATCCTTTCTATCAACGGGAGGTGCCCATAATCCTCGGTAAGCATGTCACCACCGAAGCCGGCACCGGCACCGTGCATACGGCCCCGGGCCATGGCCAGGAAGATTTCGACATGGGGCGCCAGTATGGTTTGAAAGTAGAGAATCCCGTGGGTCCGGACGGGAAGTTCTTGCCGCAGACCGAATTCTTTGCGGGTGAGAATGTGTTTGCTGCCAACGAGCACGTTACGAATGTTGTCCGCGAGCACGGTAACTTGGTGCACCATGGCACCTTGAATCACAGTTATCCGCACTGTTGGCGGCACAAGACGCCAATCATCTTTCGCGCTACTTCGCAGTGGTTCATCAATTTGGATCGCACCGGCCTGCGTCAGACGGCGCTCGACCAAATCAAGCAAGTGCGGTGGCATCCCGATTGGGGTCAAGCCCGTATCGAGAGCATGGTCGCGAAACGCCCGGCCTGGTGTGTATCGCGTCAACGGGCGTGGGGTGTGCCCATTGCACTCTACGTAGACAAGGAAACAGGAGAGCCGCATCCCGACAGCCAACGGTTGATGGAAAAAGTGGCGGTTCGTATCGAACGAGATGGAATCGATGCGTGGTTTTATTTTGATGACGGCGAGCTTTTGGGCGATGACGTGGACAAGTATGACAAAGTTACGGACAT
>LXTK01000031.1 GCA_001643475.1 Proteobacteria bacterium SPGG2
CCGGATATGTCGACACCATCGTGCTTGCCGGCCGAATATTGTGCGCGTACCACATGGTTTTTCAAATCCTTGATCTCTATCGATCTCAAGCAATTCAATACCTCCAGCTTGTGATCTCGAACCACATCGGCGGTAAGCGCCCATGGCGGTTCCATTGCGGTGAGTGACAGCAGTTGCAGAATGTGATTCTGCACCATATCCCGCAGTGCACCGGCTCGATCATAGTAATCAGCGCGGGTACCCACCCCCTCCTGCTCCGCGACGGTAATCTGTACGTGGTCAATGTGCTTTTGGTTCCAGAGCGGCTCAAATATCGAGTTGCCGAAACGCATGACCAGAATATTCTGCACCGTCTCTTTGCCAAGATAGTGATCGATACGAAAGGTCTGGCGTTCTTCGAGCACTCGCGACAACGTGGCGTTGACCTGGCGCGCACTCCCGAGGTCGCGGCCGATGGGTTTTTCTACGATGACGCGTGAGAACGGCTTAGTATTATCGTCAGCATTAATCAGCCCGGCCGCGTGGAGTTGATTGACGCATAGTTCAATAAATCTTGGCGGGATAGATAGGTAAAATATTCGGTTCCCCGGGATGCCGCGCTCAGATTCTATTTTTTCCAGCCGCTTTTTGATTTGTGCAAATGCGTTGGCGTCGTCGAATGCCCCTTGTAGAAAGAATAACGATCTTTCGTAGTTGGCCCACTCTTTGGGATCTAGTGGCTGGCGCGAGTAGGTCTCGATGCCCTCGCGCGCGAACGCGCGGTAATCCTCATCACTGAGTTCCCGTCGCCCAAAGCCAAGTACCGCGAACTTCGTTGGCAAAACACCGTCGAGCGCCAGGTTATGTAGCGCGGGCAGCAGTTTACGCTTCGCTAAATCGCCACCACCACCGATGATTACTAGCGAGCATGGCTGCGGGCCAGTTTCTTCCAGACCTACTATGAGGGGATCATGGGAGGGGGTTTCTAGCATTCCCTCCCCCTACCCCCTCCCACAAGTGGAGGGGGATAGAAAACAAAACGCATTCTGAGTTCAAGAACCTTGGCATTGTTCACTCTGGGTATCTCCGCCACGCCATGCATCTATCGCCTCCCCACAAGTGAAGGGGAATAGAAAAGAAAACCCATTCTTAGTTCAAGAACGTGGACGTTGCTCACTGTGGGCATCTCCTCCACGCCATGCACCTATCGCCTCCCGCAAGGGGCGGGAAAAAGAAAAAGTTCTAATCTGGACGGTGTATTAATCATCAAACGTGCTCCTCAGGTGGGGGAACAGCTTCCAAGCTCCTAAGAATGTGCCTGAGTACATGCTCTGTTTGATGTAGTACTTCGTGATTCCAAAAGCGAAGTGTTCTATAGCCCTGACTGCTGAGCCAGTCAGTACGCTCAGCATCAGCCTCTGCCTGATCGTTGTGATGCTCTCCATCCAGTTCGATGATAAGCATTCTTTGGAAACAAACGAAGTCAACAATATAAGGTCCGATGGGACATTGTCGGCGAAACTTACAACCTTTCATCTCTTTTCGTCGAACGTGGCCCCATAATTTCTGTTCAGCGGGAGTTGGATTTCTTCGGAGCTGCCGTGCGCAACTGGTCATTGTCCCCCACCCCTGCCCTCCCCCATCTTGGGGGAGGGTTGGGAGGGGGAGGGCGACTCCACGTGGCCGCCGAACTTATGGCGCATGGCCGAGAGTATCTTCTCGGCAAACGTGTGTTCTTGACGTGAACGAAAGCGTGTATACAATGCCGCCGATAGCACGTCGGCCGGCACCGCTTCTTCTATTGCCGTCATGATGGTCCAACGCCCTTCACCCGAATCCTGTACGAAACCAGAATAGTTCGATAAGTCTGGATTTTCTAGCAACGCCATCGCGGTTAGATCCAATAGCCAAGAGCTGATCACGCTGCCCCGACGCCAGACTTCGGCGATATCCGTCATGTCCAGGTCATATCGGATGTCCGCGGGTAGGGATTCAGAGTTGGCATTTCGAAAGATATCAAAACCTTCGGCGTAGGCTTGCATCAACCCATACTCGATACCATTGTGGACCATCTTGACAAAATGCCCGGCACCCACCGGGCCACAATGTACATAACCCTCCTCCGCCGTCCCCCCTTTCTGCTCACGGCCCGGCGTACGTGGAATGTCACCCCGGCCCGGTTCCGTCGGCCCGCCGGCAGGCACCATCACCCATGCGACCCGCGGTTTATCGAGCTTGCTTGCAAAGTCATCGAGCGATGTAGCCGCGGTAGCACCTTCGCCCCGCAGTTGTTTGACGTTGTCGGCATTCAAATCGAAAACAACACAGGTGTGGTTGCCTTGCATGAGGCGCCGTACCATGTTGGCGCCCATACGGCCCAAACCGATCATACCCATTTGCATAGTTTCGACTCCTTTTCTCGTTCGTATACGTGTTTCGCTATTTTCCAGTTGTGCCGCGGAAATTTGCTCCTATGTCACGGYGTCTGTTTCAAGAGCGTGTAAACACTCACGTAGAACSGTGGGCAGCCTRTCGGGCTCGTCCACCACCCARCGGCGGTCYAGYAGGTCRCGKTCGCGAAAAGCCATRTACGTAAAAGRGGTMGTTACYGCRATSACCGCCATGCCGGCTGCCTGYGCGGCCTGGACACCCGCCGGCGAGTCTTCGATAACSAGACAATCCCCAGGCSGAATCYCTAGTTCGCGTGATACCAGGAGATAAATCTCGGGATCGGGTTTCGGTTGSTCTACGTCGTCTCGTGYCGCCACGAAGTCAAAGGCATCGCGCAGACCCAGGACCKCTAACACTCGACGCGCCTGTTCGCAGTGGGACATCGTYGCCAGGCCGACTCGCAACTGGCTATTTCGAACCTGTTGTAGCAGCGCGATGTTGTGCGGCCATTGGTGGTTGAGCAGGACCTCTGGGTCGGCCACGATCTCCTCGTAAATTTGCAATCGCACCTGGGCGAAGGCCTGCCAGGCAGCCTTCACACCGAATTCTTCCATGCGAGACCGCGCTGCTTCCTCTAGCGAGAAACGTTCCATCAAGAAAAGCGATACCTCCTGGCGGGAACGGCCCACGACTTCCTTAAATGCCTCGATGACCTCCCCCTCGTTAACACAACGCGTACACAGTTTAACGGCAGCGCGGGCGTAAGACATCGCCTTGAGCTTCTCCGTCTGTACGAGTGTGCCGTCTAAGTCAAAGATCACTGCCTGAATCATTGCATTTCCTTACGGCCCGACTGCGAGTAAGTGGCCCGGCACCCCAGTGCCGAGTTATTTCAACTGCGCCTTAGCTGCGGCCACTACATTCTCTGGTGTGAATCCGAACTTCTTTTGCAGTTCCTTCAGTGGTGCTGAGGCGCCAAAGGTGCGCATGCCTATGCTTTGCCCCGTGGAGCCCACGTATCGTTCCCAGCCTAGCGTGGAAGCCTGTTCCACAGACACACGCGCCCGTACGTCCGGCGGGACCACACTGTCTCGATACTCCTGACTCTGCCGTTCGAATAGCTCCCACGAAGGCATGCTCACCACGCGCGCCTTGATCCCTTCCGTCTTGAGTYGCTCGTAGGCATCTACACACAGCGAAACTTCGCTGCCGCTCGCCATAAGCACTACCTCCGGCTTGYGGTCATCGGCATCGGCCAGTACATACGCGCCTTTGGCGRCRCCGGMTGCTGCGSTATATTTAGTGCGGTCAAGTGTRGGCAGGGCCTGACGRGTGAGRATGAGCGCCACCGGCTCATGAYGYAGYTCYATGATGACGCGCCATGCCTCCACYACCTCATTGGCRTCGCCCGGCCGSAGCGTGATAAKTCCTGGTACYGAACGTAACGATGACAGCTGTTCCACYGGCTGATGTGTCGGYCCGTCCTCGCCAACGCCTATCGAGTCATGGGTAAAGATATGGATCACCGGGATTTCCATCAGTGCGCTGAGACGAATCGCGGGGCGGGCATAATCACTGAAGATTAAGAACCCCGAGCCGTAGGGCCGGACCTTGGCCAATGACATGCCGTTCAATATCGCCCCCATGGCGTGCTCGCGTACACCAAAGTGCAGGTTGCGTCCGCCGTAGTTCTCAGCGGTAAGGTCGCCCGCACCATCAAAGGTAAGCCGCGTCTTGGTRGATGGCGCAAGATCCGCYGATCCGYCGATCARCCAAGGAACGTTGTTGGCAATGRCGTTGAGCACCGTGCTAGAGGCATCGCGGCCCGCAATCCCCTTCGCATCGGCCGGGAATATCGGCAGATCTTTGTCCCAGCCTTCCGGCAGCTGGCGGTGTTGCATGCGATCGAGTTGGTCAGCGAGATTGGGATACGTTTGTTTGTATTCGTTGAACCGCGCGATCCACGCTTCGCGCAGCTCGTGCCCGCGTTTGCCGATGCCGTTGCGAAACGCTTTGCGGACATCGTCTGGCACTAAGAACTTCTTGTCCTCGGGCCAATCGTAATTGCGCTTGGTGAGCTTGATCTCCTCCTCGCCTAACGGCTCCCCATGGGCAGCACTGGTGTCTTGTTTGTTGGGCGAGCCATACGCAATATGGCTGTCGACGATGATCAGCGTTGGCCGGTCGCTCGTACTCTTAAAGGTATTGAACGCCCGTTCGAGCATATTGAGGTCGTTGGCGTCACCCACTCGTGTGACATTCCAGCGGTAGCCCAGGAACCGCGTCGCGACGTCTTCGCTGAACGCCAACTCGGTGTGCCCTTCGATGGTGATGTTGTTGTTGTCATAGATCCAGCATAGATTTGATAGCCGCAGATGMCCGGCGAGTGATGCMGCTTCGCCGGTGACGCCCTCCATCATGCAGCCGTCRCCACACARVGCGTAGACRTCGTARTKGAACATCTCGAASYCGGGACGATTGAAGTATTTACCCATCCATAGSCCGGCGAGCGCMATGCCGACGCTGGTGGCSACYCCYTGYCCCAGCGGMCCGGTCGTTGTCTCTACYCCGGACGTCCASCGATACTCYGGGTGRCCSGGGCATTTGCTRTCTAATTGCCGAAACTGYTTRATGTCATCAAGKGTGACCGAGSGYTCGCCSAGTCGYTCGTATYTCTGATTGACGGCYTTGACGYCRCAAASRTGCARCATCGAGTASAGSAGCATCGAKGCGTGGCCRATCGACARCACAAAGCGGTCSCGGTTCGGCCAGATRGGRTCCTSRGGATCGAAGCGCAGRAAGCGCTGCCACARRCAATACACCACMGGYGCCATCGCCATCGCCGTACCGGGATGGCCGGAGTTGGCGGCCTGCACCGCRTCCATGGATAACGTKCGGATCGTATTGATGCACTTTAACTGAAAACGTTCTTCCTCCGTCACGGCGCTCCCCAATTTGCTCCCTTCACAATCTGCAGATTTAACACTCGCTTCCACAGTACCGACCTTCATAAGACCCTTTGTCTATTTTTGCACTAATCGTTGAAGGCTTCTTAGCAGACCATCTGGTTCAGATGTGCCCCATTGCGCTATGGAATCGGCTCTTTCTTGCGAGTTAGCCACGGCATATATCCGCAACTGGGGCGCATTCCCAGAGGGCCGAATATGAGCGATGTCACCGTTTTTAAAATAAACCCGAACACCATCAATGGTATTTATTTTGATCAGAGAGTCAAAACCAAGTTCTTCAGTGAAGAAGGATTCCAATTCTGTTTGGACCCTCCGAAAAGCTTCCGCCAGAGCTGGGATCGCTTTTTCGTCTTGGCCATTTCTTTTTCTAATGAAAACATCTGTTTCTTTAAATTCAATTTCTATTATTTCCGGATTCTCCGGAGAAAACCGACGAATGAGAGCACGGCTGTCGTCTTGGGGGAAATTATCAATCAAAGCCGCTTGACTAAACCGCGGGGGAAGTTGAGAAAATAAATCCAGAAGTGTGATTTCCTTTTCCCTGGCAAAGACAAGAGCTGCTATCAAAGGCAAAGCCGCATCCCGTGTGGGCAACGCTTTGAGCATTCTTCCCTKYCGSGTAATGTCYGAACCGACTAAAAATCCRCCATTGGCTTCCCAGCCCACYACAGGGCCAGAATTAGCWTCCGACAATAGATTTTGCATMGCTTTRATGACATRYGGAGACCCAATTTTGGTTTTGACAGGAKCTACCCCATTKGGSATAAATTTCAGATCAACAGCATCATTTGTGCTAATGGGAACSGCCACGGAYTTGGCCCCTAAGAACTCMGCAAYCAACAYTCCCAGYAAATCTCCCCCMARAAARTGAACTTTCCCTTTAGGATCAATGCCYGCSAGTAAGGGGCGATCACTATCTCCGTCAGTTGAMACAATGGCATGAAKCACRCCRTGTYTRTCSCTAGCCKCATCTRCCAATTTTTGAAGATCTTTYATTYTATCGYCGGTAATGGCCTCGGTATCAATGGGRATAAATGATTCGCTGCGGCCAGCKGGGAACACAKTGGCMCCYAATTGCTCMAAWATATCCACYAATAAATCACGTCCAACRGCGGAATGCTGGTAAAAGACAACGYTTTTCYCTTTTAAGGCAYCCGGCGYAAAGAAATTTARATATCGATCAGCATAGGCCTTGCGWCCTTGTTCATCCACAGGCGGAAGGACAGGGCGTTGGCCCTCTTTAAACATTCCGTCGTCTTTAAATAAAGAGTCGCTGGATGATTTCGAATATTCCTGCCGCCGRATAYGATCAACYGCGTCAAGAATCCCCTYTTCGTCCTYYTTYAAAACCTCGCCCTGACTTTTATTRAATTTGATGCCATTTCGATCAAAGGGGATATGGCTACCTGTAACCATGATGCTTGGTTGGYCATGTTCAATGGCAAAAGAAACGAGTGCYGGTGTGGGGATTTTCCCYAAAGAAACAACCWTAAGGCCGGYKTCTGCRATGGCCCGTGCCACAGCAGCCATGATACTTCGGGCAGGGCTGTCTGTACTGGGCCGAAGGTCCCCAGCGACATAAATTATTTCCCCTTTCCTAACGTCTTTAATTTCAAAAAGATAATCCAAAAATCCCCTGGTATTTATATAGGCCTCTAAATCAGTAATATCCGCCACCAATCCCCGAAGTCCACTGGTCCCAAAGGCCAAAKGGCGAGGRTGATGGCCTCTAAAATCCGGTAGCGACACAGTCGTATGTCTCGTGGGAACAATGGCTTCAACAATCATGACGGAATCAGGCCATTCCTAGATAATTACCGCTGGCGCTCTCACTGTCGACGCTTGTACCATCTGCCCGTCGCTGCTTGAACGTTAATTCGCCACACACAGGTGGGAAGACCCATCATCTGGGAGAAACTTCCTAAGGCCATGGCTTTGCCTATGCCGTGGAAAAGAAACACGCCGGCGAGACCTATACGCAATAGCCAGTGAGCATGTGGTTTTAGAGAATCTAATACGTCAAACATCTTCTGTCCTCCTTAAATTCAAACGTGAGGCCGACGGACTAGGGCCGAGGATTGGTGGTAGAAAATGCATAGCGCGCAATCTTCCAGTCGCCGTCGATCTTCTGCATAACGAATAGCTCCTGATTCCCTTCGGGGAATTTATCGCCCGTGGCGTTGATCGTAACTGTCCCGGTTGAATTGGTGCGTGCAAACGCCCAGTCATCAGAAATCACTTCGATCTCGACAATGTCGAACTCGACGTTCAGGTCGATAGCTTGAAAGGCCCCGGTGTAGGCAGCTTCTACCTGCTGGATACCAACGGCCGACGGGTTGTTTGGCGACATGAAGACGCCGTCCTCGGTGTAGAGCTTTAGGACTCCGTCAACGTCGCTGGCATTGAGCACCTGCTCGTAGCCTTTTAGGGCCGCCTCGATTTGAGCTTTGTCCGAATCGTCGGCCTGGCCGCAGGATAGCGAACCCAGTAGTAGAGCCACCATGGTAACGGTTTGTATCAGCAGTTTTTTCATGCTGTGTCTCCCCGTGTTTAATTATTTGTTGCTATGGCCGCGGAGGAAATGCATTGGTCGCACATACCCCGAAGGTCAGGCTAAGCGTCGCAATAGATCGATGGATGTACGCTGGTCTACCCCCGTCTCGTGATTGAAACGCTTCGGCAGCCCGGCCGTCTTAGGGTTCTCCGCGACGCCCCATAAGATCGACCAGCGGACAAACGTCCGTTTACAGTTGTTCACCGCCGAGTCTGCTGATCCGGCAATATCTCGCAATTCTTTATTACGGGTCGCCGGGTTTCCA
>LXTK01000048.1 GCA_001643475.1 Proteobacteria bacterium SPGG2
GGTTTTTTGAAAAGCTGTTTTTAACCAGTTACCTATATATGTCACCGTCACTAGCGATGCGAAACCAGTGGTATTGGTTGCCTCGGCGTCGTTGTGGATGTTTGAGATGAAAAACATCTTATACTCGACATATAGTTATGATTATTGGCGGGTCCGGTCAAGAACGATCAAGCGATAGGTTTTATGTTTTATGAAATCAGTTTCGTTGCGGTTTCCAGAGAAATACTTTGACTTGACCTTTTCTAGTCGTTTCCTAAGGAGGAACTTAGCCAAGTTATATGTAATCCTGTATTTTTCACCCAAGAACCGGTCTACCGTGTCAGTAACAGGACCAATCCGATTAATTAGAATATCGTTTGCAAGCGTCAGATTTGGGCTTAAGTGTTCTGTCACATCTATGTCTGTATTTACTTCATAACCGCTTCTTGTTGCCAGGCCATAGAATTTTACTAATGTATGTCCCCCACGCATTGTAGATTTTTCTAGAGTTCCTTCTCGGGTGAAAAAATCGAATATAACTACTTTTCCATCCGTAGATAACAGTTCTCTCATTAATTCAAAAGACTCTTGCATCGGGACGTACTGGTAGCTTTCGCTGAAGAAGATTAGCCGGTATTTTTCCTGAACATTAGAAACGGGAAACTCCTCAAAACGACATTCATGAACTTTCGCTTTCGTCCCATCCGGGTCTATTTTTCGGACGTTCTCTTCGGCCATCTTTGCCATCCATGGGTACGGAACGACGCCGTCAACCCTATATCCAATCTTTAGGAGTTCACACATGGTGTGACCAACGCCACAGCCGACGTCTAGTATTCTTCCCACCCTTTTTCCACCCAAAGCCTGATCGATGTGCTCGATGAGAAACTCTGTGTATCTTTCTTGCGCATGTGGAAACTTGACGACGGTAGGTTTTTCTCCCTTTTCCCAAAATCCATAGTGCAGCTCTTTCAACTGAAAGAGCTGTTGAGCTGCGACTAGGCCTAACTCTTTAGGATCCATACGCACTTGGGCATAGAACTGGCTAAGGTGTATTTCATGCTTACCAGTCTATCGCATGTCTTTTTGTGGGCATCGGGTATACGTCGAATCGTGTGGTAGTATCTTAGCCGATTGGAGGTTCTGGTAGATGTCGAGGACCAACATACAACGTACATTCTAAATGAATGAGAGTGCGGAGGTACATACACGGCCATTAAGGCGTTGACTTTTGATGTCTTTGGCACGGTTGTGGATTGGCGGGCCCACGTCCCTGCCACGCACGAGATATAGGCCGCTAGCCCCCGGTCTTCTTGCTGGATTTGGCCTTCTTCGTAAACTTGATCAGTTCTGATTTTTTCTTGCCGAGACTGTCGATGCGATACTGTGGAACGACGTAGACCCAGTCCTTCCAGCGCGTGTTGAGCGTCTCGGCTTCTTTCTTGACATCATCCGGCGCCTTGAGTTTGGATTTCTTCTTCGCATCTTTATCTGCGGATTCGGTTGCTTCTTTGTTGCCTCTTTCATCTTCGTGTATCAGTGAAGAATCAAACATCGCGCTGAACCAGGCCAAGTTGTCCTTACCGTCCTTCATTGTCTGCATTTGTACGCGTAAGCCGTCAAAGGTCTCTAGCTTCACAGATAGGCCGGTGCCATTTTTGAAGCGCACCTCTGAGGCGGGTTTCACGTTGTCCAGCGTTAAACTTGTCAACGTATTGCCGATGCTGTTGACGGCATAGTTAAACTCCACCTCCGCACCTTCAGGTAGGCCTAGCAGTTGATAGTCATTGGCCGAGGGCTTACTGCGGCGCACGGTGATCTTGTCTCCGTCAGGATGGGTTACGCGAACTTCGCGTACGCGCGCCGAGTCGAGCTCGAGAACCTCATCGTCAAGCCAGTTAGTGGGCGACTTGTCGTCCGGTATTTTGCCTTCGACTAGCCACGCCTGCGGGTCATCGGGAAGCCGAACGTAATACTCGCTTAGACTTGGGTCACCCCGTGACCAACGCCTGTCACCGAGGAGGAATTCTGCCAATGCAGCACCGCTCGCATTCTTTAATGAGATTTTTACGGACTTCGCTGCTTCCTTGTTGATACCCTCGACGCCGAGTTTCTCATAGAGTTCGGGATTGCGCGTCTTTGGCTCTACGCGCCGGAATTGAGCCATGCCCACGATGAGTTGACGTACTTTATTAGCGTCGGCGGGGTAGTCCGATTTCTCCTTTACGACCCAATGACCGTCCCGCCGGGTGAGCGTGAAGGTCTCGTTTTTACTCACGCCCACCACCTCGGTGGTGTCATTAATATTTGCCATTAGCTGCGGAAACAGTCGCTCGCCTTGGCGGGGAATTGCCGTCGATTCTTGCCGGGTAAATATTGCGGCCAACACAACTGCGAGTGTGACAAGGCCGAGAATAACAAGCGTCTTGCCATTTCTCATGGCTTACTCCTTCTACCATGTATCACGCCCCGCTTCCTGCGGCGTAACTGGTAAGAGCCGACAACGATGCCGCCGATGCCAATGAGCACAGGCATCATTCCGATACTAACGAACTTCATCCACCCCTCTAGGCTTTCGATGTTCTTGCGCAATTCATGCCTGACGTTGCGGAGCTCCTTCCGTATCTGGATTTTCTCCTCGCGGAAACGGGCGATCTCTTGTTGCTGTGCTTCGCTCAGAATCACCGCATTGTCGCCTTGCTTGCTGCGTTCCAGTTCGGTGAGGTTCTGTTCCGCTTCCTCCAGTCGCTGAATGAGTTGCTGTTCTTTCTCGCGATAGTGCAGCTCAGCTTCCTGTCGCAGGGCGTTGACCCGGGTAAAGGGTCGGCTAAAACGTCCGCGGCTACGGATGCTGATGAGGTCGTTACTTCCCGCCAGACTATCGAGCGCGTTAACAACGAATGTTCCATTCGCGGCGCTTGGTATAGCGATCCGGGTACCCAACAACTGTTGCACTTGTACCCAGAACTGATCTTGCAACAGGTCTGTATCGGCGACAACGATGATATTGATGTCACCCTTGGAGTTTGCCAGGTGCTCGCGCTTAGCCGTGTCGTCTTCTTTGCCAATGTTTTCGCTTTCTTTCGCGCCTGTTGATTGGTCCACCTTCGCGGGTGGCGGACCGTCGGGGAAGGCACTATTTACCGGACCCGTCACGCGAGCCGCCAGTATGAAGCGCTCGCCCTCTGGCCGATAATTGCGCAGTATGTCCTGTGGGTCGTGCAGGAAACCCAGACGTTCGGTATCGATTTGCATTGCATTGGGAGTTGACTGAATCAACGGAGTCACCCGCACACTAGCGTCGGTTTTCGCCCTCAGCCGTCCCGCCGTAGCAAGCGCGAGGTTGCCTAACTTCGCCGTCACGATGCCTTCTTGGTTGAAGAGCGCTGGCGGCAGGTTAATCCAGACGGGATAGTCGATCAGCACCAGACGCCCCTCGCGCTGGAAGCGCACTTTCGTGGCCCACTGCAAGTCACCTATTACCTTCGACGGCACCAGTTCTAGACCCCACACAGTCAATAGTTTGCCGAGTTCGGAACTACGTCCCGACGGACCCATGCCCATTAGGCTCGCCGGTCCGCCCTGATCGGCCTCGGCGTGGGGGTCGACGAACACCAGCGCACGGCCACCTCGAAGAATGAACTGATCGATAGCGTAGAGGGTCTGATCGCTGAGCTCCTTGGGATGCACCAGCATGAGGACGTCTACGTCCTCCGGAACTTTGGTAATGTCATTGTCTAGCGTCCTTACCTCAAAAAGCTGACGCATTTGCGTCAAGACCATCCACGGCTCGGGCGGTCTGCCCATTAGCGCCGCTTGCGGATTTGTGCCTTCTATGGGCAGTGAGCTGATCAGTCCAACGACCTTTTGCTTGGGATGGGCGACCTGATGAATCAGGCGGGTAATATCGTATTCGACAAACTCCTCACGCTCTGTGGAAAGATATGGGATCGCCTCCTCCTCGTCGGTAGAGTCGGTGGCCACCAACCCGAAATAGAATATCGACTCTTCGTCAAGCGGGATGCCGTGTAGACCATACCCGACGGCACGGTCCTCCTCTTCGGAGAACGGCTCTACGTCGACGACGTTTACCAGCAGCTTGCCACCGGCAGCGCGCTGATACTCTTCTAGCAGATCTTGCACGCGCTTGGCGTAGCTATTAGTGCTGGGCAAGCGCGTCACCAATCCGCGCGACAGGAACAGGCGTAGCGTGATGGGTTCGTCCAGCGCGGAAAGAACATTTCTCGTACCCTCAGAGACCGTATAGAGTTTGTTCTGCGTCAAATCCAGACGCACGGAGGTGAAAGCCGTGTTGCTGAAGACATTCACGGCAAGCAGCAACACGACGCCTAACGCGAGGCCGGTAGCCGTAAGCCACTTGGATTTCATGTTCGCTTCTCCTTGTTGCTAGTCTGCTTTTTTCATCTCAATCAGGATGACATTCGCAAACAGCCAGAACGCGATCAACGATGCAAAGTAGATAAAGTCGCGTATATCGATCACGCCCTGAGTAATCGCATCGAAATGACTCAGAAAGCTGAATGAACTGATGACCTCGACCAGGAACTGCGGCGCCCAGCTGCCGAAGAAGTCAAGCACCAATGGATAGCCGCTTAACACAAAGATCAAACAGACAACGGCGGTCACAACAAACGCGATGACTTGATTCTTGGTCAAACAGGAGACACAGGCCCCGATTGCGAGGAAGGCACCGCCCATCAGCAAGCTGCCAAGGTAACTTGCGAAAATAACCCCGTTGTCTGGGTCACCAAGATAGTTCACGGTTAACCACATCGGGAACGTCAGCGCCAACGCAATACCGGTAAAGACCCAGGCAGCCAAGAACTTGCCGAGCACGGCCTGCGGTATGGTAATCGGCAGTGTGAGCAGTAGTTCCATCGTTCCACCGCGGCGCTCTTCGGCCCACAGGCGCATCGCCAGCGACGGGATGAGGAACAGATACAACCATGGATGAAAGGTGAAAAACGGTTGCAGATCAGCTTGCCCGCGGGCGAAGAAGTTACCGAGGTAGAAAGCGAATACGCCACTTAGGAAAAGAAAAATCACGATAAAGACATACGCGATGGGAGTCATGAAGTAGCTAGCGAGCTCGCGTTTGAAAACGACCCAGATATTGGTCATACCCGCACCTCCCTACGACGTGACCAACTTGCCGGTCGTGACTGAACGAAAAACCTCGTCCAGGCGTCCACGTTCGACCTGCAGCTCCTCAACTTTCCACCTGTGTTCGCGCGCGGCCTGACTCACCGTAGCCACAAGTGACTGACCGTCTTTGGGGTAGATCTGGAAGCGGAGGAGGTCGTCTACTTGACCGAGAACCTCGACCGACTGCACACCAGACAAAGCACGCAACTCTCGGCCTGTGTYGTTAACCGTGCCACCGCGCACGGCGAGCGTSACCGCATTGTGTACACGTGAACGYGCCGCGAGCTCCGCCGGCGTCCCGTCACACACGATCTTGCCTCGCGCAATAATARTGGCGCGGGTGCATAYCGCTTCCACTTCTTCCAGGATGTGCGTAGAAAGGATAATGACCTTCTCCTTGGCCATGTTGCGGATCAGGGTGYGCACSTCATGCTTTTGATTGGGGTCGAGACCGTCGGTGGGCTCGTCTAGRATCAATATCTCGGGATCGTGGAGAATAGCCTGGGCGAGCCCGACCCGACGYTTGAAGCCCTTGGATAGGGTGCCGATGGGCTGTTCGAGCACCTGCTCAAGATGTACCTTGGCAATGGTCTGCTCAAGGCGGCGGCGTTTCTCTTCTCCACGAAAGCCGCGAATTTCAGCAACGAAACTTAGAAAACCCCAGGGCGTCATGTCGGTGTAAAGGGGGGTACCTTCTGGCAAGTAGCCGATGCGTGTCTTCACCGCGATCGGCGCAAGCGCAATATCGTTGCTGCTGACGATCACCGTACCGGAATCCGGGACTAGAAAACCAGTGATCAACCTCATGGTGGTGGATTTCCCAGCACCGTTGGGACCGAGGAAGCCGAGCACTTCGCCGCGGCCCACCCGGAAGGACACATGGTCCACGGCGATTATCGGGCCGAAACGCTTCGATAGGTTCTTGACTTCAACCATGGGTTCCATACTTCTATTGCCTCCACGGGCGCAGATACAGAAACACCGGTTCGGTTGCCTGATGCTGCGCGAATCCGGCAGATCATTACTACCCGTCGGGTCGGGCAAATCGAGGGACCCGCTTGCACCGGCAGCAGGCGCGCGTCATCTCATTGCATCAAGCAGCAGAGGTTGTGGTCGAAACAGCACTGCGGCCCCATGCCTTTTCCGGTACGATGTACCGCGCCCGGACCACACATCATAATATAAAGGCACATCAAGTGAGTCTATGGTGTCATCTGCCGGCTAACCTCAACCGCCTKYSKYTSWWRYWSRWSAYSRCMWMCGMYRTSKKTSTCRRCAYYMSTGCKGWRSCGSTSKWSMRWKCKNGGGACCGCCTTTGGCGCCAAGTGCKWACTGTCGCTGGGYRTAAGCGCGCTGGYGGTGCCGATGGYGGYGTTAATNCTACGAGTTCACGGGCGGYTTTTTCTGGCTCTTCGTGNATTCTCGGGTGTCTGGCGGCAACGGGGGTCGYCGCYGCRCCGCGACTGCYCGCGSAKAARCAAACGCTCGTGGGAATGGCCGCGGGCCGCGCGTCRGACTAGCTCCGGCATGGGAATGTACGAGGATTTTASGCRGSCGGCGYACCGATTGACATTAGAGYGTCGAGCCYCTACGGTTTCGGGYTCGACGGCCKCGTAGGCAATGATTCGSATGAAGAATAAGGTGGGCGGGTGGCCAAGCTGYTAGAAATTGACAATCTTCGTACGCAGTTCTTCACCTCTGCCGGTACTGTGCAGGCCGTCGACGGCGTCTCCTACGACGTCGACGAGGGTGAGACCGTCGCCATTGTCGGTGAATCCGGCTGCGGCAAGTCCGTAAGCGCGCTCTCGATCCTGCGGCTCATCCCTTGGCCCCCGGGGCGCATTGTGGGTGGCACTATTCGCTTCATGGGCAAAAATCTGCTTGAGCTAAGCGATGCAGAGATTCGTAGCGTGCGCGGGCGGCAGATTGCCATGGTGTTCCAGGAACCCATGACCTCACTCAATCCCGTACTCACCATCGGGCTTCAGCTCACCGAAACCCTGCAGCACCATCTGCGAGTCACGCGTGAAAAAGCAACAGCGCGAGCCGTAGAGCTGCTCGGAATGGTCGGCATTTCGGATGCCGAGCGGCGACTCAAACAGTACCCCCACCATTTCAGCGGTGGCATGCGCCAGCGCGTGATGATCGCGTTGGCACTGAGCTGCGAGCCGAAGCTCATCATCGCCGATGAGCCCACGACGGCGCTCGATGTGACGATTCAGGCGCAGATCCTGGAGCTCATGAAGGATCTGACGAAGCGCCTCGGGGTCGCGCTGATTGTTATCACGCACAACTTGGGTGTCGTGGCCCGCTACGCCGATCGGGTGAACGTCATGTACGCGGGCAAGATCGTCGAGGAAGGAAGCGCGGCGCAGATCTATCACCATTCGCGCCATCCCTACACCATCGGTCTGCTCAGCTCGGTGCCGCGCATGGATCGGCATAGAGGACAGCGGCTAGTGCCTATCGAGGGGCAGCCGCCCGACCTCACCCGGCTCGACAACGGCTGCGCCTACCGGCCGCGCTGTCGCTGGGCGATGGCGGACTGTGCCCTGTCGATTCCGCCGCTCACCGCCGGCTCGCGAGCCCTCGGCACCGCGATTCCGAACGTAGCGCGGCCCACAGAGCGCTGTGACTTCTTGCTCGAACATGTCGTGAACCAGGCCACGCATCGCCCTGTGTAACGCCTGACGGAGCGTCTGCCGGACCAACGACCGCGGCGACAGGCTCGCCAAGTGTGTTTTGCGTGAACCTGCGTTTCGCTTAGAATTCTTCATCGGGGTTCCTCCTTTGCTTATATACGGTATATCCGTCAGTCGGGACACACGGATTCGACCAGCGCCCAGGAGAAATCGATGAACGACGCCTTTCATGGGTTGAATGACTTTGCGTCGGGGACGGATTCAAGGTAGATTCTCATCACTGTCGAAGGGAAAGGCAGCCCATGAGGAACGGCATCATTGAATCCACACGG
>LXTK01000132.1 GCA_001643475.1 Proteobacteria bacterium SPGG2
GCCCTTCGAAAACACGTGCCGATACGTTGTTTTTCTTGCGGCCATGACATTGACCCGATCGACCTCGGGTCCGCAGGCGTTGATCAGAACATTGCACTCGACGTCACTCGTCAGGCCATCGATTTCGTCGCGGATCGACACCACCCAACGACTGTCCTTACGAGCCGCGGCTGTAGCGGCGACATAGTTTGCAGCGACAGCACCATAGTTCATTGCCGTCCGTACGAACGAAAACACAAACCGGCTATCGTTATCGTGGAGATAACAGTCCGAATACTCAAATCCGCCACTTGCCGCAACACCCGGTCCCCCACCTGGTGACCAAAGGTGTCATTGACCTGTTTGAAGTGATCGATATCCACCAGCATACAAATCAGTGAGCCGCCCCGCCGGCTCCAACGCGTGAGCTCTTCGTGCAGCCGTCTGTCGAAAAATCGCCGATTGGCAACGTTGGTCAGGGGATCGGTGAGTCCATCTGCCTTCAAACGTTCTCGATTAACCACATTATCGATACACATAGCGCTTACTGCCGCCAAATGTTCCAAAAAATCAGTAGCGGCATTCTGTTGGTAGTGCGTGGGATGACGACTGGCCTGATTGAGTGAGCCAATGAGCTTGCCGCGCAAAACCAGTGGCATTAGCGCCATCGAAGCCAATTGATCTTTGTAAGATGGGAACAACACCGATTGCAGGTTAGCGTTGCAGGGGCCTAAATTTGGCCTCGGCGAATCCGAAAACAATGACTCCAGCGAATCGCGGCTTATGGTGACAAACTCGCTATCGTCCAAACGTGGCTCAGTCTCTTGGGCAAGCAGCCGCGCCAACGCATAGTCCGGGTCCAGACAGGCAATACTGGCGCAGCTAACGTTCGGAAAGGTATCGCGGATACCGCCGATGAGTAACTTGATCAGTTCTCGCAGAGAAGGCGCCCCAATCATGTCGACTTCAATGTGCCTAAAGCCCAGCCAAATGCGCTCATTGTCGCGAATCTGGGCCTGTATTTGGGCCATATCTTCGCTGTTGTCTGTAGGCCAAGAATCTCGTGTCGCCAATCGAGGGCCCTCGGGCTCGCACCACGACTTCAGCGAGCCGCTATTGTTGCTACACGACGACGCCTGGGTGCCATTTTCCGGCGGCGTCCACCATCTGTGCACACCAACATAACGCCCTACCTGGCTGTGGTCAATCCAAGGGGGTGTCGCTAAGTGTTTGAGGAGAGGCTATTTTGTAGCGACCTAACTTGGTGACAGGCGCGGACCATCGGCCACGGATTCGAGTGACCATGGGCGGCACCCCCCGACGCAGACCCGCCAAAACCCCGGCGCGAGCAGCGCGTCACCATGCTAGATAGCCACCCCACCCTTTCTGTCCTTTACAGTCATCTGCACGACTTTCAATATGTTGTGAGCCTACCCGACTTTTGACCATGGCCGATACGTCAACCTCGCGCCGCACCGGTTAGTTCAGTTTTCGGCACATTAAATGCACGAAATATTGCGGCTGGGATTTTCGTAGGTGCAAAGGGATGAAGTCTACCGACGACAAGGATGCGTTGACGCTGGCTGAAACAGTCAAGCGTGTGTTTTCGACACTGGCCGCTCACAGTCTCCGTGGGATCTATTTGCTGGCCACCGGCTTTCTTGCCCTCATCATTGTCGCCGCTGTTCCCACTACTGAGCCCCTAGACTCTCCTCCCTCGCCCCCAGGCTATGCACATAGCACGGCCAAAGGTGACCTACGCGCGTTGCGAAACGCAATTTGGGATGCAGAAGATGCCCTCGAACGGCTCCTGCTTATCGCCAACACCGAGAGCCAAGAGACCTCCTATCACCGAATCCATCAGGCCCGACTCCGAGTCGGCCAATTGCAAGAGTACGACTGGATCAGAACCAACCCGGATAGCCTAGAGGCAGTCCACGCACTATCGGCCGATCTCGAGCGTTTGATGATTCGGACAAAAGCGGCAGTTCAACTGCCACGGTCCAACCACCCGCACGCGGTGCCCATCTCGCGGTGGGATTCCTCGACTCAAGCACGGCGTGCGACACAGGTTCAGTCAGCAACTTATGATCGTATGATTGCACTGTATGGATCCTCCCCCGAACACAACGAACTAAAGTTGTTGCGTGACGCAGTGCAACTGCTATTTGTTCGAATCTGGCGACGCATACGAGTACTCGAAAATGAGTTCGATGTGTTGGCAACTGAGGACACCGCTGCTGTACAAAGTGCTAACAAGTACGGTCGCTCGGGGAATCTTTGGAGTCTCGTACTGTTCGGTTTAGTTGCGACTGGCGTCGGATTTGTGCTGTCTGAGTATAGCGGGCGTCGCCCACTAGCCGGTGACGTACCAAATGTTACTCCCCCCATCTCGGGTTACGATCTAGACAGTCGATCCTCAGGACGCGTTCAAGAAAAAAATCCAATTACAGCGCTGCGAGAGCGACATACACGACAACATCGACTCGAATTGATTCTAGATCATGCGCCACAGGCCATCATCACGTTTAATAGCACGGGGGTCATCGATAGTATCAACCAAGCGGCAGCGAAGTTATTCGGCTATCGAGAAGATAAAATGATGGGTGAGCGTGTTAGTTTGTTGATCGCACCACCGAACACATGGAACGGCAAGAAAGACTATTTGGCCTATTTCCTCAGTACCGAGTTGGAGCGTTTTATCTCGGCAGAAGGCGAAGTAGTCGGACGCCGCAACGGAGGTGCCACCTTTCCCATGGCTATCAGGTTAAGTGCGCCAACCCTAGACGGTGAACCGCTGTATACAGCGCTGTTATCCGACATTAGCGAACACAAGGCTATGCTCGACAACCTCACCGCAATGGCCGAACACGATGGTCTTACCGGTCTCTATAACCGCACATACTTTCAACAAGAACTAGACCGTGTGGTGGATCGTGCCAGACGGACGGGTCGGCGCTATAGCTTATTGTATATCGATCTCGATAACTTCAAGTTCGTCAACGACACACTTGGACACGCTGCCGGCGATCGCCTTCTAGGCGAGATCTCCAAAGAGTTGCTCAAACGTGCTCGCAAAAGTGACTTGGTTGCCCGTTTTGGTGGCGATGAGTTCACCGTACTTCTTTACGATATTGACCCAAAGTTGAGTGTTGAGGTCGCCGAGTCGTTTCACAAAAAAGTGTCAGATTACGTCTTTGTACACGGTGGTGAGGCAATTCAGGTGGGCTGCTCAATTGGAGCTGTCGTTATTGGCGCCGAGAGTACAAGCGCCGAGGAAGCACTATCGAGGGCCGACCTGTCATGTCACCTGGCGAAACGCAGTGGTCGTAATCGCATTCACCTATTCAACCCAGCCGATCATGCCGATGTCGCTACGATGACTGCCGACATGGGCTGGTCAAGACGTATTAAACATGCCATCGACAATGGGCGATTCGCACTCGCCTGCCAACCCATCGTATCTACGCAGGACCGCACGCTCGAATCATTTGAGGTCTTAATTCGCATGTTAGATGAAGATGAAAGTCTGATCATGCCCGAGGGCTTTTTGGCTACAGCAGAGCGGTTTGGGCTCGCAAACGACATCGATAGATGGGTCATCGTCCACAGCATAGATAACCTGATAGAGCAGCGACGTACGGCTCCGAACACACGTTACTCCATCAATCTCTCAGCCCAGACGCTGTCTGATCCTTCTATTTGTGACTTCATCGTCGAGAAGCTCGAAACCAGTGGCCTCCACCCCACCGCACTAACTTTTGAAATTACGGAAACGGCGGCCATCGCAAATATGTACGTGGCGACTAAGCTCCTATCCCGATTGCAACGAATCGGCTGCAAGATCGCACTGGATGACTTCGGTTCGGGCATGCCATCGTTTGCGTATCTCAAGGACCTACCGGTGGACATCGTCAAGATCGATGGGCATTTCGTAAAACAACTCGCCGAGAGTCCGGTCGATCAGGCAATAGTTAAGGGCATGAATGACATCGTTCATGCCTTGGGGAAAAAAACGGTTGCGGAGTTTGTAGAAAACGAAGAGAGTTTTCGTCTTTTGGCTGCCTACGGCGTCGATTACGCCCAGGGCTATTACCTTGGGCGACCGGAACTTAAGGGTTTATGTGCAACGGCAAGCGCCGAGCAAAAATCTAACTAGATCTTCGTCTCAAAATGCAGCTTAGCGCACGAACTACCGAACACCCACCAACACTATTCCTTCTTATTGCTGGTCTCCTTGCGTTGCACCTGGACTGATTTAGGGGCGTCTACACCCAAGCACACTTCGTCGCCTTTATCGCAAGAACAGTTACTTCGATATCGTCACTAATACACAACGTCTCGCCCAGACGCCTTACCAAGATCTGCATCATGCCGCCTCTCCCACTTCGTGACCCACACAAAAAATGCTACGGCCCATAAAGCATACAAGCCGCTCTATTCGTTCGGGCGCGCCAACCTCCACCGTAACTCCCCACCCATGCTGTGCTAGGGCATCCGTCAGAGACAGACCCCTGGCGGTCCGCAAAGCTAGAACATTCAATAAAATAAACTATACTTTTTGTGTGGTTCAGAGATTTTCCCAGGAATGGGGCGTGAGTTGCCATAGCCGCATCAGTGCTTTCCCTATACGGACGCGTGAGCGCCACGCCAAGGACGTCGCGCGCCGCCCCGCCCGCACTCAATTCCTACTCGATAAGGACAGACAAGGGACGAATCCTTGCCAAGAGGGGTGATAGGGTTATGAAAAAGAAAGTTGATGTCGATGATCTGAAACGGGGCATGTACGTCAGCGCGTTGGATCGGCCGTGGCGCAATACCCCCTTTTTCTTTCAAGGCTTTGAAATCACGGACGATGAGCAGTTGGCCCAGCTAAAGCAGC
>LXTK01000028.1 GCA_001643475.1 Proteobacteria bacterium SPGG2
CGGATGTGGTTGGTATGCGCTTGCGGGCCAAACATAAGGGTGATCGATACGTTCTCAACGGCAGTAAGATGTGGATCACCAATGGTCCCGACGCTGACACCTTAATCGTGTATGGGAAAACCGATGCCAAGGCCGGACCCAAGGGTATTACCGCCTTCATCATCGAGAAGGAATTCCCCGGTTTCTCCACGGCCCCGAAGTTGGACAAGCTGGGTATGCGTGGATCGAATACCTGCGAGCTTATATTCAAGGATTGTGAGGTACCCGAAGAGAACGTGTTAGGTGAGATCAATAAGGGTTTGAAAGTGCTAATGAGTGGGCTCGACTATGAACGCTTGGTGTTGTCGGGCGGTCCGCTCGGACTTATGCAAGCTTGCATGGACATCGTTGTACCGTACGTGCACGAGCGTTCCCAGTTCGGCAAACCGATCGGCGAGTTCGAACTCATGCAAGGCAAGCTCGCTGATATGTATAGCACCATGAATGCCTGCAAGGCCTACGTCTACACAGTGGCTAAAGCCTACGATCGCGGCGAGACCAGCCGCAAAGATGCGGCCGGGGTGATTTTATATGCAGCGGAAAAGGCAACGTGGATGACACTGCAAGCGATCCAAGCCCTAGGGGGCAATGGATACATAAATGACTATCCCACCGGGCGGCTGCTGCGCGACGCAAAACTCTACGAGATTGGCGCCGGCACCTCCGAGATTCGTCGCATGCTGATCGGTCGCGAGTTATTTGACGAAACGGCTTAGTGGCACTCGAAATGCGCAAGCGGTGTGAGAAGTGTGATGCAAATATCGACGCCAATGGTGAGGCGTATATCTGTTCCTACGAATGTACGTTCTGTGCGAACTGTGCAACCAACATGAAACACGGTTGTCCCAGCTGTGGAGGTGAGTTGCAACAAAGACCTCGGCGCACAGCTTAAGGGTAAAACCCATGGAACTGGCGGTGTCAGGGGGCTCAAGTTATGCAGAATGGTCGCTCAGGAAATGTTTGAATCGACACTTTAATTATGGTGAAAACAATGAATGCTCATGATCCCGTTGTTATCGTAGGCGCCGCCCGCACACCCATGGGTGGATTCCAAGGTGACCTCAAAGACGTACCAGCGCCAGACCTCGGTGCCACCGCCATCAAATCGGCGCTAGAAAAGGCCCGCGTACCCGCCGCAGACATACAAGAAGTAATCATGGGTTGTGTGTTGCCGGCCGGGCAACGCCAAGCACCGGCACGGCAGTCCTCGCTGGGCGCCGGCATCCCGCTAAGTGCCGGTTGTACCACTATTAACAAAATGTGTGGGTCTGGCATGAAAGCAGCGATGCTAGCCCATGACCTCATCATCGCCGGCACCAATGATGTGATGGTGGCTGGCGGCATGGAGAGTATGAGCAACACACCCTATATCATACCCAAGGCACGCGACGGTTTGCGTATGGGTCACGCGCAACTACTGGACCATATGTTTGTCGACGGGCTCGAGGATGCCTATGACAAAGGGCGGTTGATGGGAACGTTTGCTGAGGATACGGCTGATCGCTATAACTTTTCGCGTGACACCCAGGACGCATTTGCCATTGAGTCACTAACGCGAGCAAAGAAGGCCATCGACAACGGTAGTTTCGACGATGAAGTGGTCAGTGTTACGTTCGAAACGCGCGGTGGCGAAAAAACAGTCACTCGCGATGAACAACCCCATAAGGCGAATATGGAAAAGATACCCAAACTAAGGCCCGCGTTTCGCAAGGACGGCACCGTCACCGCTGCCAACTCTAGTTCCATTTCTGATGGCGGGGCGGCGCTTGTATTGATGCAACTCTCAGAAGCGGAACGGCGCGGCCTTAAACCATTGGCAAAGATCCTAGCCCACACCACGCATTCGCACGAACCAGCGTGGTTTACTACTGCACCAGTGGGTGCCATCAAGAAGCTATTGGAAAGGGTTTCTTGGTCGACATCGGACGTGGATCTCTTCGAGATCAATGAGGCCTTTGCCGTCGTGACGCTGGCCGCGATCCACGACCTCGAACTCTCGCCTGAGAACGTCAATGTACATGGTGGTGCCTGTGCGCTCGGCCACCCAGTTGGCGCGTCTGGTGCCCGTATCGTGGTGACCTTACTGGCGGCGTTAAAAAAGTATAACCTTAGACGCGGCGTGGCGGCTTTGTGCATCGGTGGTGGTGAAGCAACCGCGATGGCCGTCGAACGACTCTGAGCCTAAATGACGAGTCCCATCGACTTCTATTTCGACTTTTCGTCGCCCTACGGCTATCTTGCCAGTCACCGTATCGACAAGATAGCCGAACGTCATGGTCGCTCGGTTACATGGCGTCCCTATTTGATGGGGGTCGTTTTTAAAATCAACGGCCGCACACCTTTGCGGGAAATACCGTTAGTCGGCGATTACGTACGCCGAGACTTTTCGCGATCCGCACGACTTCATGGGGTGCCGTTTAATGCGCCGTCGCGCCTGCCGATCTCGGGGGTAGCCGCCAGTCGCGCATACTATTGGCTCTACGACCAAGATCCGCAGAAGGCAAAGGCATTGGCACAAGCACTTTACGGCACCTATTTTGTCGATGACAAGAACATCGCCGAACCTGATGTCGTGGCTGCCGTCGCCGAATCCTTAGGTATCGATAGTGGTGCGGTGACCGAGGCATTACAGGACGCCGACGTCAAGAATCGACTTCGGCAGGAGACGGATGCTGCTATTGCACGCGGCGTGTTCGGCTCACCTTACGTTGTTGTTGACGATGAACCCTTTTGGGGCAACGACCGGCTGGATCAGGTGGATCGCTGGCTTGAAACCGGCGGCTGGTGAGCTGTTATTCGCTGTGCGGTGGAATCGAATAAGTGGCGGTGACATGGGCCACGAGCTCATCCTCGCCGTCACGAAATAGGCGGACTTCCCCCACCGCCAGCCGTTTACCGAGTTTCAGAATGCGGGCTTCGGCAATAATATCGCCGGGTAAAGGACGTCGCAAAAAGTTGATGTTCAGATTTGTGGTAACCGCGAGCTCCACCGGACCAATCATGCTCAACACGGCGGCGTACACGGCCAGGTCGGCGAGACTCATCATCACTGGCCCCGCAATCGTCCCACCCGGGCGAACGAAATCTTCGCGGTACGGTACGCGCATCTTGGCCACACCACGGTCGAGCCGCTCGATTACAACCCCGAGCTGACCAACAAAGGGTAGGCGATCACGGGCAATTTCTTCGAATTCAGCAATGGAAATACGTGACATTTCGCTCTTTAGAACTACGATCCGTCATCACGGCTTGATGTCTCAGGCCCTCTAGTCGCAGAATCGGAAACTATCGCCAGATTAAGTAAGACCGAGGAGAACCCCAATGAGTCGTCCAGTAAGCCAGGTTGTTTCCGATGAGACGCTGCTGTTACGGGATGATGTAGACGGCGTCACTACATTAACGCTTAACCGGCCTAAGCAGTATAACGCGCTGTCGGAGGCGATGTTAGCGGCATTACAACAAACCCTCGATGAGATCGCCCAAGATAGCTCCGTGCGGGTGGTGATACTTGCTGGTGCCGGCAAGGCCTTCTGCGCCGGGCACGATCTCAAGGAGATGCGCGCAAATCCCAACAAAGAGTACTACCGCACTTTGTTCCAAAACTCCAGCCACATGATGCTAACGATGACTCGTATCCCCCAACCGGTGATCGCTCGTGTCCATGGCATAGCTACTGCTGCCGGTTGTCAACTGGTTGCGACTTGCGATCTCGCGGTGGCATCCCATAACGCTCGTTTCGCAACCTCTGGCATCAATCTGGGATTGTTCTGCTCGACTCCAGGTGTAGCGTTGAGTCGAAATGTCTTAAGGAAACATGCCATGGAAATGTTGCTAACGGGCGAGTTCATCAGCGCCGATGCCGCCGTGCAACTGGGGCTAGTAAATCGCGCGGTTGAACCGGAATCTCTCGACAAGGAAACGTTGGCGCTGGCACGACATATCACAGATAGATCGGCCGTCGCAGTCCGCACCGGCAAACAGATGTTCTATCGGCAAATCGACCAAGCCCTCGAACCGGCCTACGAGTTCGCTTGTGAAGTGATGGCGGAGAACATGATGGCTGAAGACGCGGGCGAGGGTATCGACGCCTTCATTGATAAACGTGATCCGGTTTGGCGGGGAAAGTAGACAAGCGGGGGTGTCCATATCCGATATGACTGCCAATCCGTATGAGACCGGGCTCGATCGGGTCGAAGCCAATTACACGCCGCTATCACCGCTGAGCTTCATCGAGCGCACTGCCGCGGTATATCCAGACCACATCTCCATCATTCATGGTGATCAACGTTATACCTGGCGAGAGACATACAGCCGTTGCCGACGCCTCGCATCGGCGCTAACGAAGATGAAAATCGGCGTAGGCGATACCGTTACCGTCATGGCCCCCAATACGCCCGCAATCTATGAAAGCCATTTTGGTGTACCCATGAGCGGCGCCGTATTAAACACCCTTAACGTTCGCCTAGACGCCAAAACTATCGCGTTTATTTTAGAGCAGGGTGACGCTAAGGTATTGATTACCGACAAAGAGTACTCTGAAACCATCGAAGAAGCATTGAAGCACGTAAAAAACAAACCGAGGGTCATCGATATCGACGATGCGTTGGCCACGTCTGGACAACTAATCGGCGAGATGACTTACGATACCTTACTCGAGGAAGGCACACCGGATTTCGCTCCCCGCCTACCTGACGACGAGTGGCGAGCCATATCGCTAAACTACACCTCCGGCACAACTGGTAACCCCAAGGGCGTCGTCTATCATCATCGCGGTGCTTATCTCAACGCACTCAGCAACATACTTGCCTGGGATATGGGCCATCATCCCATCTATTTGTGGACCTTGCCCATGTTTCATTGTAATGGTTGGTGCTTTCCGTGGACGCTAGCAGCGCTTGCCGGTACCAGTGTGTGTCTGCGCAAAGTCGAAGCACAAAGTATTTTCGCGGCCATCGCCGATCATGGCGTCACTCACTTTTGCGGTGCACCCATCGTTCTAAATTTGATCATCAATGCGAAGCCAGAAGAACGACGCGATTTTAATCACACGGTGAAAGTGATGACGGCGGCCGCCCCTCCGCCGGCGTCAGTACTCGCGGCCATGGAACAAGCCGGCTTTCACATGACGCACGTGTACGGGCTTACGGAAACCTATGGCCCTGCCGTCGTATGTGCCTGGAAGGATGAATGGAATCAACGGCCATCAGAAGAGCAGGCAAAGCTAAAATCCCGGCAGGGTGTCAACTATCATGCCCTGCGGGGTTTGCAGGTAATCGACCCGGCAACCATGATACCGGTCCCTGCTGATGGCGAAACAATGGGTGAAGTCATGTTTCGCGGCAACATCGTCATGAAAGGCTACCTTAAGAACGACAAAGCAACCCAAGACGCTCTGAGGGACGGTTGGTTTCATTCGGGCGATCTCGGTGTTATGGAACCAGATGGGTACATTAAGCTCAAAGATCGCTCCAAAGACATCATCATCTCCGGGGGCGAGAATATCTCTTCCATTGAAGTTGAAGATATCCTTTATCGTCACCCCGCCGTGCTCGAAGCTGCGGTGGTTGCGCGCCCAGACAATAAGTGGGGCGAGACGCCGTGCGCCTTTGTCACCCTTAAGGAAACAGCCGAGGAGATCACGGCCGAGGCGATAATCAGCTTCTGCCGGGACAATCTCGCGCACTATAAAGCACCCAAGACAGTATTGTTTGGGCCACTGCCGAAAACGTCGACCGGCAAAATTCAGAAGTTCAAACTGCGCGAGCAAGCTGGAGAGTTGGGAAGTTTGTCGGACTAGCAGGTTGCTGAAAAACAGCAACCTGCGTGCAGTACATGGACGCACTGCCATTCCTCAATCACGTAAGTGATTGAGGAATGGAGGAAACGGGAAACTGTGTTTTCCGTTTTCGAGCTGAAAAAGATCCACGGACGGATTTTTTCAGCATCTTTATAGTTACTCGCGCTTCCTTGAGGAAACGTTAGCCAAAAAATTGCATTCTACAGGAGGGAGTACTTACGCATGCCACTATCAGCATCAACCGGCCGCAAGAAAATCCATCGGCGATCGATAGAGTGTCACGGCTACCAGCGTGATGATGGACTATGGGATATCGAAGGCCACCTTACCGACACCAAAACCTATACTTTCAAGAACCGGGATCGTGGTGATATATCCCCAGGTGAATCCGTTCATGAGATGTGGCTGCGTCTCACCGTCGATGATGAGCTACTAATCCATGGGGTGGAGGCAGTAACGGACTGGGGACCGTTTACCATTTGCCCAGCGATTACCGAGAAGTTCAAGTCACTCGAAGGGCTTCGAATCGGCCGTGGTTGGCAGCGCCAGGTGAGGGAGCGCGTCGGAGGCGTAAACGGCTGCACTCATCTTGTTGAGCTTATCGGTCCGGTTGCCACCACTGCGTTCCAGACAATCTATCCAATAAAATCACGGCGCGACGATAGTCATGACGACGACAAAAAACCGATTTTCATCGATAGTTGTCATGCGCTAGCGAGTAACAGCGAAGTGGTAAAAACCCATTGGCCCAAGTTTTATAAAGCACCTCGGCCGCAACCATAGAACGATCCCTCCTCCCTTAAATAGGAGGGGCCAGAGGGAGGGTCATGAAAGAAGTAGCATGGTACTTCGATTTTATCTCCCCGTTCGCCTATATGGCGATGGAGCAGCGCCACCGGTTGCCACAAGGCACGAAGATAAAATTTCTTCCGGTTTTATTCGCCGGACTGCTTAATCACTGGGGGCACAAGGGGCCAGCGGAGATCCCCTCAAAGCGTCGATTTACGTTTCGCCATGTACAATGGCTGGCGAGCAAACAAGGTTTGCAGCTGAAGATGCCACCCGCACACCCCTTTAGCCCCATCGCTGTACTACGATTGAGTATCGCCTTGGACAACAACGCTGATGCTATCGAAAAAATCTTTCGGTTTATCTGGCGTGATGGCCGCCGCCCGGATGACACACAGGGCTGGCAAGACCTGACTCGAACCTTAGGGGTCGCGGATGCGGACGCACGCGTAAGCGCTCCAAGTGTCAAGGAAGAACTGCATCGAAATGGAGATAAAGCGCTACAGAACGGCGTCTTTGGTGTACCCAGTTTTATCGCCGACGATGAGCTTTTCTGGGGAATCGACGCATTAGACTTCCTTATCGATTACTTGAACGATCCCACCGTACTTCATAACGACGAAATGCGTCGTATTAGTGATCTACCTATCGGGCTAGAACGCCGGCATTAAGCTCATCTAGCCGACGCACCAACCTACTTTGGCTGCATACGAATAGCGCCGTCAAGGCGAATGCATTCTCCGTTTATCATCTCATTGTCGATGATATGCAGTACCAGCTTTGCATACTCGTTCGGCCTACCAAACCGTTTGGGAAACGGCACCTGCTGTGCGAGGCTATCCTGCACTTCCTGGGGCATCCCGCCGAGCATCGGCGTTGCCATAAGGCCCGGTATAATCGTAACAACGCGGATACCGCCGCTGGCAAATTCGCGTGCCGCCGTCAGGGTGAGCGACACCACCCCACCCTTAGATGCGCTATAGGCCGCCTGGCCGATCTGGCCCTCATAGGCGGCGATCGATGCAGTACAAATGATCACACCACATTCATCTGTTTCACTGACCGGATCGAGTCCGCGCATATCTGCTGCCGCCAGCCGCATAATATTGAACGTGCCCACCAGATTGACGTCTATGACTTTGGTAAAGTCCTCCAACGCCATCGGGCCGTCGCGCCCGACGATACGTTTGGCAGTGGCGATACCCGCACAGTTGACACATATCCGTGCCGGCCCATGGGCGTCCCGAGCTTTGGCGACAGCGGCTTCGCCGCTGCCAGCATTTGAAACGTCACACTCGATCGCCAAGCCGCCAATCTCTTTCGCTACTTCTTGGGCACCGGCAACATTGACGTCTAGCAATGCCACTTTAG
>LXTK01000121.1 GCA_001643475.1 Proteobacteria bacterium SPGG2
CTTGTTGCATCCCATGGATCGCTAACGACGAAATCACACGCAATAGTTTTTTCACGCAGCAAGATACGCACTTTGCGCACATACGGCGAAGTCAATGAACCATAGAGTTTCATGTGATCCCCAGGGGTAGATAGTCGAGCATTAATCCGCAGAATACAGCGGCACCAAACCAGTTGTTGTTAAGAAACGCACGAAAACAGTCATCGCGTTGACGGTCGTGAGTAAGGTGCTGCTGGTACACTGCCAAACCGGCCGCCGCTACTAGGCCAAGATAATAGAACACTCCTAACCCCAACAACACGCCCGCCAAGACCAGGAATGCGAGGGTCATCGCATGCGCGATACCTACTAAAAGATTGTCATAGACACCAAAGAGTATGGCGGTGGATTTAACCCCGATCTTGATATCGTCATCTCGGTCGACCATAGAATATTGGGTATCGTAGGCAGCAGCCCAGAATATATTGGCGACAAACAAGACCCATACGACCGCTGGTAACGCATTGGTCTGGGCCGCAAAGCCCATGGGGATCGACCACCCAAAGGCGGCACCGAGGTAGAACTGCGGCAAGTGTGTGTAGCGTTTAAGGAACGGGTAACTAGCAGCAAATATTATCGCTACCACCGACAACTGTATCGTCAATAGATTCAACTGGAGTACCAACGCGAAAGCAGCAAGCGAAAGTATTACAAACAAACTCAGTGCTTCCCGCGAAGTGACGTGACCAGCTGCCATAGGTCGATCGCGCGTGCGTGCCACGTGAGGATCTAAATTTCGATCAGCATAATCATTGATGACACATCCCGCTGATCGCATCAGGACGACCCCAAGCACAAAGATAGTCAGAATTACGGGATCTGGTTTTCCATTGCCGGCTATCCACAACCCCCACAACGTGGGCCACAACAATAACAAAATGCCGATCGGCCGATGAAGTCGTGTCAGCAGCGCATATTGTCGTAAACGTCCAGCAATCATCTGCTTGTAGGATCTTTATCGGTGAATAAAGCAAACAACGACTGTCTGGCTAGTTGCCCGACTCCCTGATATGTCGACTATAGTAACAGAAATCGGAGACGGCTTGGCTACAGCACTTTTCTTATGTCATCATCAATACGGTAACACAGGGCTCGAGCGGATATTTGTACGTGGGACCGTGTATCTATCCGCAAGTCGATAAAAGAAAGTTAGGGAGAACGAAAAATTAAGATCGGAAGCCCCAGCCTGACGCTAGCAACCGTTGTATCGATTATTACCGCCACACTGCTACTTTGTTCGTATGCTCGAGCAGCGGAGCTTTACATTGATGGTGGCAGGGGATTTTCTATCGGCGGGACGAGCGTGAAAAATAACGATATCAATATCGCGCTATTCGCGCGTTACCGTGTGAATAAATGGGAAATCCACGGCGCCGGTTGGCACAGTCCAGAGGATGACGTTAGCAATATCACAGTCGGTGGTGGCTACGTGTTAAAAGTCGGTAAAGGCTGGAATTTTACCAGTGGCTTGGCGCTCGCCGATAAGAGCGCCAATGTTGGTACACAGCTGCGATTCTATCTCGCAGGCCGTTATGACTTTCGATGTTGGTCGGTAGGCTACATTCACTACAGCAATGGCGATAACGTCCTCGACCACGACAAGCTACCTAACGAAGGTGTTAATTTAATCGTGCTCGGGCGTAAAGTAGAGTGTTGACTCCTCGACTACGCTATACCTGCGCATAATCTTCCCGTTCAACCAACCAACGCCGGACGATCGCGTCAGCATGATCTGGGTACTTCTGCAGAAGTGTTTTTGCCACACGTTGGACATCTGGCAATAGACCCTGATCGCGCATCACATGGGCAATCCTAAACTGCGCCATGCCAGTTTGACGTACGCCTAAGATCTCGCCCGGTCCACGCATCTCGAGGTCCCGACGAGCGATTTCAAATCCATCGGTGGTTTCCCGCACTGCGGCCAAACGTTGTTGCGCCTGCGCCGACAACGGCGACTGATACATCAAAACACAACTACTCTTGGCCACGCCGCGTCCTATGCGCCCACGCAGTTGGTGCAGCTGCGATAACCCCAAGCGCTCGGCGTTTTCAATGACCATAAGGCTTGCATTAGGTACATCTACGCCAACCTCAATGACTGTGGTCGCTACCAGCAAATCAAGCTCGCCGACCTTAAAAGCTGCCATCACTTCCTCTTTGGCTGCCGGCTTGAGTCGACCATGGACCAGCCCAACACGCAACTCTGGCAATGCCTCTCGCAGCGTCGCCTCGGTTTCGGTAGCCGTCTGCAGCTGTAGATGATCGGACTCCTCGACTAGTGGACAAACCCAGTATGCCTGACGATCTTGCAAACAGGCGGTGCGAATCCGCTGCATCACATCATCTCGGCGCGTGTCTGGAATAACGACTGTTTCCGCCGGCTGCCGCCCCGGCGGCAATTCATCAATTACGGACACATCGAGATCAGCGTAAACCGTCTGCGCGAGCGTACGCGGAATTGGCGTCGCCGTCATGATTAGTTGATGTGGATGGCGCTTGCCCTGTGTACCCTTTTCCCGCAATGCCAAGCGCTGATGCACACCGAATCGGTGTTGCTCATCAATAATCATCAAGCCAAGATTCATGAACGCGACACCCTCTTGAAAAAGTGCGTGTGTGCCGACGACTACCACGGCACGCTTCGATCCAATCACATCTAAGGCCGCCTGTCGTGCCTTGTTGTCCATCTTTCCCAATAAACGAACTACGTTTATGTCCAGCGGTGTTAGCCAACCTGTAAAGTTATTAGCGTGTTGCTCCGCCAGTATCTCGGTCGGTGCCATAACCGCTACCTGATAACCTGCCGCCACCGCCAGTGTGCTTGCAGCCGCAGCAACAACTGTTTTTCCCGAACCCACATCGCCTTGAAGCAAACGTTGCATAGGGAAGTCGTGTTGTAGATCCCTCCTAATCTCCTCTATCACACGGGCTTGCGCGCCCGTCAGCGTAAATGGTAATCCTGACAGTAGCGCATCCAATTTCGCTTCATCACTAACCAGTCTCGGTGCCACATGTGATTGCGCCTGCGCCCGCAATCGCTTGAGACTCAGCTGATGGGCAAGTAACTCCTCAAACGCCAATCGCTGTCGGCCGGGATGGTCTGTCTGCATAAGCGCGTTAGCATCCTCGGCGGTCGTGGGCCGGTGCACACTCTGAAGCGCTTGTTTCAGGTCCGGCAATATAGAGTTGGGCAGAATATCGTTCGGCAACCACTCCTGTAGGCCGCCGAGATAGCGATCCAATGCTTGATTGATTAGATTGCGCAGGCCGATTTGATGCACGCCTTCCGTTGTCGGATAGACGGCGGTCAAGTGGGCTTGCGGCGCCGGTGGGTCGACATCGTCAAATAGCTGATACTCTGGATGCACCATCTCCAGGCCAGCCGGCCCAAAGCGGGCTTCACCAAATGTGCGTATCGTACGCCCGCGTCGCAGGTTGACTTGTTGCGACGATGAAAAATAGAAAAAGCGTAGCGTCAGTAATCCTGTACCGTCGCTAATGCGGCACATGAAACTCCGTTTACCACGGTAAACCACATCGGTTAATTCTATGTTGCCTGACACTAGGGCTTCCATCCCCGGTTTTAGCGCGCCGATAGGTGTAACGCGAGTACGGTCTTGGTAACGAAACGGGAGATGAAACAGAAGATCCTGCACTGTAAAAAGCCCTAAGCGGGCGAGTTTCTCGGCAAACTTGGGCCCAACCCCCTTCAGCGCAGTGACTGGCAGAGATTCAATATCCATCGCTGAATATTAGATTCAAGCGCGAAATTAAGCAGCAAGATTTGCTTTGTTAGATTCTTGCCAAAGGGATTAGGTAAAGCGCCACTAGTTGAAGTAATCCTTCATACATCGATCTGTTATCCGCTATGAATCCAGCACAAGTATTGCATCCACCTCAACCGCGACGCCTTTTGGTAAAGCAGCCACCCCGATGGCGGCCCGTGCCGGAAATGGTTCTTGAAAATAGGACGCCATTACTTCGTTTACGCGCGCAAAGTTCGCCAGATCTGTCAGATACACCGTCAACTTCACGACATTCGCAAGAGTCCCGCCGGCCGCCTCGACCACCGCTTTTAGGTTCTCAAATACGCGCTCGATCTGTGCGCTCACATCACCTTGCACGATTTCCATTGTCTCAGGGACCAATGGGATTTGGCCTGATAAATACACGGTTGAATCCACTCGCACTGCTTGTGAGTATGTCCCGATAGCCTGTGGCGCCTTGTCCGTCTTTATCACTTGTTTTGTCATATTGATCTTCTCGTTGCTAAGCGAGCTGCCGACTGGACAGCTTTAAGTTTAAATTCCTTCGCCTACTAGCCTTTGCGACGACTGAGACGAATCACTTCATCTTGCAAACGAATGCGCCGCATGATCTGCGCTAGATGAACTCTATCGACGACTTCGATTACAAAATTCATCGCCCTGTACTCGCCGTCGCGTTCGTCAAACGACAATGTATCGATATTGGCTTCCATATCCGCTATCGCAGCAGCAACTGAAGCAAGCGCACCACGTTTATTCCTGACTTCTACTTGGATTCCAACCGGAAACGTTTGTTCGATATTCTGTTCCCATTGCATATCTACCCATTTTTCGGGGTGTGCACCGTAGTTACCCATATTGGGACAACCTTCTGTATGAACAACGATACCGCGACCCGCAGACAAGAAGCCTAAGATCGGATCACCGGGAATAGGACAACAGCAGCGCGCATAGCTAACGACGACTCCTTCGGTTCCACGAATTGCCAGCGGCGGTCGTTTACCTTTCTTTTTACGTTTCCCCGGTGGTTCTCCCTTCGTACCCGGACTAAGCTGGCGCGCCACTACTGGTGCCAGT
>LXTK01000020.1 GCA_001643475.1 Proteobacteria bacterium SPGG2
GAGAGGCTTCAAAGAATAGTAAGCCATCTGTTTGTTGCGCAGAATAGTAAGTCATCTTTTTTTGCGCACCCGCTGAGGTACCAAATAACAGCACAACGGGATGGGGAAATCAATCAGGGCGGGGCCTTAATGCTAAGATCGCTATTCTCGTCCCTACTGGATATAGTCATCCGATGACATTAACTATCGTCGAGGATGGGCCACATGCGGTTACGAGTGGAAGAAATGTCAAGGGAACGATTCGTATCCTCGACAGGAAAATTTGGTATGTATAGATAGGGTCAACACTTTAATTGCAAAAAGGCAAGGAAGAGGACAGGGCTTACACAAGTGCACGTGCACGATCTACATACCTATGGGCGAAGACTTGGGAGCACGCGCGTCGTTTGAGGACAGACAAGACCTGTTAGACATAAGTCGAAGCGAAGCACCACGCATTACTCACAGGCCGAGATAAAGAATTTGACCCAGGCCTCGGGAAAAGTGTGCGCGCAACCGGGAAACCCCACAACATGCCCACACTCGTAGTACTGAGGGGAGCAAGCGGATAAGTTTATACTTGTATAGCGACGTGGTTGGCTACAGTCGGCTGACGGGTCAAGATGAAGACGCCACTCACCGGACTCTCGGGGGCTACCTTGACCTGATGGCCTCGACAATCGATTCCCACTGGAAGCCCTAATCAGTCCGAAGCACTAAAGCTAGGTCGGTACCCCTTGACGACAGGACGTACCAGCGTAGCACTCTGCCACGATAAACAAGGGGGCACCGCCATGCAAAACATCGAGTCTGAAGTAAAAGGGCGCACACTCATTATCACGATAGACTTAGACGCGCCCACGGAACCTAGCAAGTCTGGAAAAACAGACGTAATTGCTAGCACTCGCGGTAACGTTACCGTCGTGAGTGACGGCAAGGAAACTATCAAAATGGGTGTCAACGTCTACCGCGTCCGGCAGTAGGCTAGGCGGCCAACGCGCCGCAGACCAAGCAACATCAGCTTCCTCCTGCGCCCGGTTCAGGCTTCACTTTTGTGCCGTGCAATATACGCGCAAAGTCCTCTTTCCTACCGGACAACTGATGGTTGAGGTCCCAGAATTCGTGAAGAATCAGAAGGGCGTTGTTGGTGTTCGGAAAGGGCTGTTACCAGGAAGTGGCTATGGACTAATTGTCCAAGAATAGGGGCCCATTTCTGAGTGCACTGTACCAGCGCTAATGTAGGTGTGGGGAGATCCGTGGGGATTAGTTATCGTCAGTCGTGATAAGTCAGGAGAATCGTGTAGCGAACGCCCCAGTAAATGTCGATAAACCCCGAGAAATAGCCCAACTAGATGTTTAACAGCTACCCGCTCTACCAACTGAGCTACCGGGGAACAGTCGGAAGTCGCGGCAAATATAGCATGTCGATGATTCGGCCGGGACAAGGGCGCCATCACGGGCAGTCGATTGGGTCGCCATCCGCCTCTGTGGTCGATGTACGCACACGACCGGTCTTGTAAAGGATCACGGTTCGCGCTGTTGTCGAATCACAGAATCTAAACGTGCCATTTTGTGATTTGGTCAGACCACTTGGCTGATAGATGACGTAATTGCTCGCTCCGGGGCCAAATGCGCTGTACCTAAGGCTTAGTCCCCGCCTCAGCTTCTGCCCTACCCGAACTACCTCCTCGTCATCATCAAGCTCGCCACTCTCGTTGGTGTCGGCGAAGACTATCCGACCCTCATGCCACTGGGCGGCGTTGTTACAGCTCAACCCGGTATCACTCTTACATATAGTGACAGGTTGCGCGCGCTTTATCGCCTCGCTGCGGGCTAGAGCCAGATCCGCGAGCAGCGTGTTCACATCGGTTGCTATGCCAGTATTTTGAACGAGGCGTCCGAAACTGATCGCGCCCACCGAAAGGATGCTGATAAGGGTAAGGGTTACTAGGGCCTCGTATAGTGTAAAGCCCTGGGTGTGAATCTGGTCGGTGCGGTTGCGACGCGATCGTAGCCGTAGTCGCTTTGTGGCATCCACGATTGGACCTTCCCTAGTGGTTGACGTGCGGTACTCGCAATCACCGCACGCGTTATTGTTGTTGCCAGCTATGGAAACGAAGGCAGGCTCGTGAGCCATGCATCATGCTGCACGCTGCCCAAGCAGTCTCTCCATACGATCCAATGCTTCGTCTAGAATCTCCATGCTAGTCGCGAATGACAGTCGCAGATAACCTTCTGCCCCAAAGGCCGAACCCGGGACGAGGGCGACACCGGCTTCATTAAGGAGATACTCGGCCATGTCGATGTCGTTATTTATACCGCTGCGACGAGCTATTACCTCGCGCATGTCGGGGAAGGCGTAGAACGCACCCTGCGACGGGAGGCAGTGAATACCATTTATTCGGTTTAGTCGTTCTACAACGCGGTCATGCCGGGCCTTGAACGCCTGCACCATTGCCGCAATGCATGTTTGGTCACCGCTCAGTGCCGCCGCCGCCGCAACCTGGGAAATTGAAGCTGGATTGGACGTGCTTTGTGATTGAATCTTCTTCATGGCTGCGATCACCGGTTTCGGACCAGCCGCGTACCCGATTCGCCAACCGGTCATCGCGTAAACCTTCGATACGCCGTTAAATACGATCGTTTGTTCAAATAGTTCCGGGCAGGCATCGACGATGTTACAGAACGGCTCATCCCCCCAACAAATATGTTCATAGATATCGTCGGAAGCGATCATCACATTGGGGTGAGCGCGCAGCACCTCGGCGAGCGCGCTTAGCTCGGCCCTGGTATAGACGACGCCAGTGGGGTTGGACGGACTATTGATGATGAACAATCGGGTCTTGTCAGTGAGCACTTGTTCGAGCTGTTCCGGGACGAGCTTAAAGCCCAAGTCAATGCCACAGGCGGTGATCACGGGCGTGGCGTTGGCAAGTAGCACCATATCGGGATAGGAGACCCAATAGGGGGCGGGAATCACTACCTCGTCGCCCGCGTCTAGCACGGCCTGGCATAAGTTGAACAGGCCTTGTTTGGCGCCCACCGACGCCAACACCTGGTCCATCGCGTAGTCGAGGCCATTGTCGCGCCTGAACTTATCGATGATCGCCTGTTTGAGATCGGGGATGCCATCCACAGCGGTATACTTGGTCATATTCTTGTTGATGGCATCAATGGCAGCTTGCTTGATATGGTCCGGCGTATCGAAATCGGGTTCGCCGGCGCCGAGCCCGATGACGTCTTTGCCCTGGCGCTTGAGCTCCGCCGCACGTTGGGTGACCGCAATGGTGGGGGAAGGCTTTATGCGTTGGGCACGCTGGGCTAAGTGGGTAGTGGCCAATGTTTTCCTTTCATGCTAGTGAGAATGACGAGTCCTAATATACCTTCAACTATGGTTTGACCGATAGTGTATGTCCGAAGAATTTGAGCTTGAAAGCGATTTTGAACCCGCTGGGGATCAGACGCAGGCCATCAAGGCGATTGTCGATGGCCTAGAGAGCGGTGAAGCCTACCAGACGTTGTTGGGAGTCACTGGTAGCGGCAAGACCTTCGTAGTAGCCAACGTCATTCAACAAGTCCAGCGGCCGGCGTTGGTGCTGGCGCCAAACAAGACCCTGGCAGCGCAACTATATTCGGAGATGCGCGATTTCTTTCCGCGTAGTGCGGTGGAGTATTTCGTCTCCTATTATGACTATTACCAGCCCGAAGCCTATGTCCCATCCACAGACACTTATATAGAGAAAGACGCCTCGATCAATGAGCATATCGAACAGATGCGGTTGTCAGCGACAAAGGCGCTGCTGGAGCGCAAAGACACGATTATTGTTGCCACCGTATCGGCGATCTACGGATTGGGAGATCCTGAGGCCTATCATGGAATGATCCTGCATCTTCGTCGAGGCGCCCACACGGATCAGCGTGCGATTCTGCGCCGACTGACTGAATTGCAATACACACGTAATGACTTAGAGCTGAGGCGTGGCACATTTCGGGTTCGGGGTGACGTAATCGATATTTTCCCGGCCGACTCGGAGCGATTGGCTGTACGTGTGGAATTGTTCGATGATGAGATCGACGCTTTGGCCGAATTTGATCCACTCACCGGGGAAATAACCTCACCGCGCACACGTACAACCATATACCCGAAAACCCATTACGTTACGCCACGCGAGACGTTGCTCAATGCCATCGAACAGATCAAAGTAGAACTGCAACACCGGTTGGCGGTGTTGCGTGACCAAGAAAAGTTGGTCGAGGCACAGCGCCTGGAAAGCCGTACCCGCTTCGATTTAGAAATGATTCAGGAAGTGGGGTATTGCGCCGGCATCGAGAATTACTCGCGCTATTTATCCGGCCGGGCTGAGGGCGAGCCGCCGCCAACGCTAATGGATTACCTACCGGCAGATGCATTGTTGGTGATTGATGAAAGCCACGTGACGGTGCCACAACTCGGTGGCATGTACCGCGGCGATCGCTCGCGCAAGGAAACGCTGGTGGAGTATGGTTTTCGATTACCTTCGGCACTAGACAATCGCCCATTGCGGTTCGACGAGTTCGAGCAGCTAACATCGCAAGTCATCTTTGTTTCGGCTACACCCGGACCTTACGAGCTCGAACGGACCAAGTCGGTTATCGATCTCGTGGTTCGCCCGACCGGTCTGGTGGACCCGGAAGTAGAAGTTCGCCCGGTGGCGACGCAAGTGGATGACCTCTTGTCCGAGATTCGCGGACAAGTCGCTGCTGGTGACCGTGTGCTGGTAACGACGCTGACCAAGCGCATGGCAGAGGATTTGACTGACTATCTGGCCGAGCACGATGTACGTGTGCGCTACCTGCATTCCGACATCGATACGGTCGAGCGCGTCGAAATCATTCGTGACCTTCGGGCCGGCGTGTTCGACGTGATAGTGGGCATCAATCTATTGCGTGAAGGCCTGGATCTTCCTGAGGTCGCGCTGGTAGCGATTCTGGACGCTGATAAACCGGGTTTTCTACGTTCGACGCGATCATTGATTCAAACAATCGGCCGTGCCGCCCGCAACATTCGCGGTAAGGTCATTCTGTATGGGGATGAAGTGACCGATGCTATGCGACAGGCCATTGACGAGACCGAGCGCCGTCGCCAGCGACAGGCTGAACACAATAAGACCCACGGTATTACCCCCAAGGGTATTGTCAAACCGGTCAAGGAGATCATCGATGGCGTGCAACCACGCGCGCAATCGAGGCGATCACGCCGATATGCCGGAACGCCTAGCGTCGCTGCCGCCGAAGAAGCGGCGAAATATGATGCGATGTCGGCAGATACTCTGGGCCGACAACTCAAGAAATTAGAGAAGCGCATGTACGACCACGCCAACAACCTCGAGTTCGAAGAGGCGGCCGGGCTGCGCGACAAGATCCGTGCGATTCGAGAACGTCGCTTCGGCCTCGTTCAGGGTGCTGCCCGTTAACGGTCGGCCTCGAGAGACCGAGCTAGAGCAGTGGCCTGACCTTGTGAGCCTCCAGAGATTTGTGGTATTTTCCCCCGCCTATCTCTAGGCGCGTAGCTCAGTGGTAGAGCACTACCTTGACATGGTAGGGGTCGGTGGTTCGATCCCACTCGCGCCTACCAATTTCACGCTGACCTAGGCAGGTATTCTTAAGACAAATGGACTTTACCCTTATGCGGCCACTCGTAGCGGTCGCCACTGCGCACAGGGCTTCAGATGCCAACGATTAGCTTGCCGGACGGCAGTCGCCGCGAATACCCCAAGCCCGTAACCGTCGCCGAAGTAGCCGCTGACATCGGCGCTGGTTTGGCGCGCGCCGCATTGGCCGGCAAGGTCGATGGCGTGCTAGTCGATACCTCGACCCTGCTTCAATCCGATGTGTCGCTGGCCATCATTACTGACCGCGATCCAGAGGGCCTGGACATTATGCGCCATTCCACCGCCCACCTCCTGGCGCAGGCGGTCAAAACACTATTCCCCGACGCGCAGGTGACGATAGGACCAGTGATTGAAGATGGCTTCTACTACGATTTCGCCTATAAGCGTTCGTTCACCGATGCCGATCTCGCCGCCATCGAAGGCAAGATGCGAGAACTTGCTAAGAAAGGCGATCCCGTCAGTCGGCAGGTGATGCCACGTGACGACGCAGTGAAGTTCTTTCGCGACCTGGGTGAGGAATACAAAGCACAAATCATCGAGGATATTCCCGAGCAAGAAGAGATATCGCTTTATAAGCAGGGCGAGTTCGTCGATCTATGCCGTGGTCCGCATGTACCGACAACGGCAAAGCTCAAGGCTTTCAAGTTGATGAAGGTGGCGGGTGCATATTGGCGCGGCGATTCCAGCAACGAGATGTTGCAACGAATCTATGGAACAGCGTGGCCAAACAAAGAGGCCCTGGCCAATTACCTTGATCGATTAGAAGAGGCCGAGAAACGTGATCATCGCAAGATCGGGCGGCGGCTTGACCTGTTCCACACACAAGAAGAGGCGCCGGGCATGGTGTTTTGGCATGACCGCGGTTGGCTCATCTACCAACAAGTCGTCGCATACGTGCGTGGGCAGTTGCGTGCCAACAACTATCAAGAGGTTCACACGCCTCAAATATTGGACCGCTCGCTGTGGGAGAAATCAGGCCACTGGGAGAAGTTCAGTGAGCTCATGTTTACCACCGAGTCCGAGACTCGTGAGTACGCAATTAAGCCTATGAACTGCCCCGGGCACGTGCAGATTTTCAATCAGGGCCTGAAGAGCTATCGCGATCTGCCGTTGCGTATGGCCGAGTTTGGATCCTGCCACCGAAACGAACCGTCTGGCACCCTGCACGGGCTCATGCGAGTGCGCAGTTTTGTGCAGGATGATGCCCACATCTTTTGCACCGAGGAGCAGATTCAGAGCGAAGCCTCTGCGTTGATAGACCTGGTCTTCAAGATGTACGCCGACTTCGGGTTCAAAGACGTGATCGTCGAGTTTTCTACCCGCCCGGAGAAGCGGGTGGGCTCGGATGAGCAATGGGATAAGGCCGAACAGGCGCTTGAGCTTGCGCTTGACAACAAGGGTTTGGACTGGCGGCTACACCCTGGCGAAGGAGCCTTCTACGGCCCCAAGGCAGATTTTTCGCTCAAGGACAGCCTCGAGCGGGTGTGGCAGTGTGGCACCATCCAGGTCGATTTCTCCATGCCGGGGCGCCTCGGCGCCCAGTATGTCGCTAAAGATGGCAGCAAGCGAGTCCCGGTCATGCTGCACCGTGCCATTCTGGGGTCTTTGGAACGGTTTATCGGTATCCTGATTGAAGAGCACGCGGGCAGCCTGCCGGCGTGGCTGGCGCCGGTACAAGTGGTGTTGTTGAATATCACCGATAAACAGCTGGACTATACTCAGGATATCGGGAACCGATTGAAACAAGAGGGATTCAGGGTCGTGACTGACTTGAGAAACGAAAAGATCGGCTTTAAAATCCGCGAACATACGCTGCAACGCGTCCCCTACCTGCTTGTCATTGGCAATCGGGAGGCGCAAGATGGAACCGTAGCCGTGCGCACGCGCTCGGGTGAGGACCTCGGGGTGATGACTGCCGAGGTATTTAGCGAAAGGCTCACCCAAGAGATCGCGAGCCGCGGCATTTAATTTTTGGAGGACTGAGACTATCGCAACAAAGAAAAAGCATACACGCCTAAACGACAAGATCACGGCGCCGGAGATCAGATTGATCGGGTCTGATGGAGAACAGATAGGCGTGGTGTCGATTTCAGGGGCACTAGAGAAGGCGGAAGAGGCAGGCTTAGATCTTGTTGAAATCTCACCGAATGAATCGCCGCCGGTGTGTCGATTGATGGATTACGGCAAGTTTCAGTACGAGACCAATAAGCGTAAACAGGCGGCTAAGAAGAAACAGAAGCAGATTCAAATAAAAGAAATCAAGTTTCGTCCCGGTACAGATGTTAGCGACTATAAAATAAAACTCCGCAACCTGGTTCGATTTTTGGAGAACGGTGACAAGGCAAAAGTCACTTTGCGTTTTCGGGGACGTGAAATGCGGCATCAAGAGCTGGGCCTGGAACTGTTAAAGCGTGTTGAACATGATCTCCAATCGTATGGGACGGTTGAACAGCAGCCGAGCATGGAAGGTCGGAATCAGATGGTAATGGTTTTTAATCCGAAGTCTGGCCGGTAAAGCGGCTCGGGAGAACAAATTTGCCAAAAATGAAAACCAATCGCGGCGCTGCTAAGCGTTTTAGAAAGACAGCAAGCGGTGGGTTCAAACGGCGGCACTCACATTTGCGTCATATCTTGACCACGAAAAGCCGCAAGCGTAAGCGTCATCTAGGAGATGGGGCGATGGTTCATGCAGCAGACGATGCGCTCGTAAAGCGCCTGCTGCCCTACGCCTAGCGCCTAGGGGAGAGGAGTAAATGCCAAGAGTAAGACGCGGAGTAACTGCGAGCGCACGCCACAAGAAAGTGCTCGCACGCGCGAAAGGCTACCGCGGAGCGCGTAGCAGGGTTTTTCGGGTGGCCAATCAGGCTGTAAATAGAGCTGGCCAGTACGCCTATCGCGACCGACGACAACGTAAGCGCGAGTTTCGAGCGCTGTGGATCGTACGCATCAATGCAGCGGCACGCGAGTGCGACTTGAGCTACAGTCGTTTCATGAACGGCCTGAAGAGAGCTTCGATCGACGTGGATCGCAAGGTCTTGGCCGATATCGCTGTGCACGACAAAGAAGCTTTTTTTGCTCTGGCTGACAAAGCTCGGCAAAGCCTTTCCCTGTAGCAAACACTAAGTAACGATAGTCGTAAATTGGGAAAGGTCGCCCAGACCTTTCCCTTTTTGTGGCTGTTATATTGGCTTTACATGTGCAAGGAACATGTCGACGGACAGTGTACAAGAGAAGTTAACGCACCTGCTCGATGATGCAATCTCAGCCATCACCGCGGCTGATAGCGTATCGACGGTGGAGGCGCTGCGCGTACAATATCTCGGGAAAAAAGGCATAGTTACAGAGCAGCTGAAACAGCTGGGTTCGCTGCCGGCAGATGAACGTCCGCAAGTAGGTCGCTGGGTCAACGACGCTAAACGTACCCTTCAAGAGAGGCTCAGCGTGCGTAAGCAAGAATTGGAGTCTGCAGCCCGGGGCCACCAACTCGATCGTGAGGTTCTCGATGTCACGCTTCCTGGTAGGGGTAACGGAGTAGGGGGGCTGCATCCTATTACCCGTACGCTACATCGAGTAGAGAGTCTGTTCGTGCAAATGGGATTCGAGATTGCCGACGGCCCTGAGATCGAGGATGACTATCACAATTTCGAAGCCCTCAACATCCCTGAGAACCATCCTGCCCGAGCGATGCACGATACGTTCTATTTCGACGAGCATACATTGCTTCGTACGCATACCTCGCCGGTTCAGATTCGTTATATGGAACAACATAAGCCGCCATTGCAGATTATTGCGTCGGGTCGGGTCTTCCGTTGCGACTCGGATCTCACTCATACCCCTATGTTCCATCAAACCGAAGGCCTTATGGTAGACGAGGGCGTAAGTTTCGCAGACTTAAAGGGAGTACTTGTCCATTTTTTAGAGCAATTCTTCGAGGATGAGCTGCGTGTAAGGTTTCGACCTTCCTTCTTTCCTTTCACAGAACCATCGGCGGAAGTAGACATAAGTTGTGTAATCTGCACCGGCGAGGGCTGTCGTGTGTGTAAACAGACGGGTTGGCTCGAGGTGCTTGGTTGCGGCATGGTGCACCCAGAAGTGTTTCGACATGTGGACATTGACAGCGAAAAGTACACCGGTTTTGCTTTTGGTCTGGGTATCGAACGTTTGGCGATGTTGCGTTACCGGATAAACGACATTCGACTGTTTTACGAAAACGATCTGCGTTTTCTGCGGCAGTTTAACTAAGCACGTAAGACAGGATGTCGGGCGGGACTCGTGGATTAAAGTATGCGTATAAGTGAACAATGGTTGCGGGAATGGGTATCCCCTAAGCTCGAATCCAAGGCCTTGGCCAATCGTCTGACCTTGGCCGGTTTGGAGGTCACGCGTCTGGAACCGGCCGGTGCCGACCTAAAAGGTGTAGTGGTGGGTCGAATCGGCTCGTTGCGTGAACACCCGCATGCCGATCGGCTCAAGCTTTGTTCTGTCGACATTGGCCGGCGCGGCAGACTCGAAATAGTTTGCGGCGCGCCCAACGTCGTGGCCGGAATGAAGGTGGCGGTAGCACTACCAGGCACGGAACTGCCTAATGGCGTGCACGTCGAGAAATCGGAAATCCGTGGCGTAGTTTCCATGGGTATGTTGTGTTCGGCGTTCGAGCTGGGGTTGGCGGAATCAGCAGAGGGTCTCTTGCCGTTTGATTCTGATGCGAGCCTGGGCCAACCGGTCCGTGACTACCTTCAGCTCAACGACATGATCATGGAGATTGAACTCACGCCTAATCGAGGTGATTGCCTGAGTGTAGCTGGGGTGGCGCGGGAGGTTGCTGCCCTGACGGCGACGCGTCTCAAGGCAGCCCACACTAAGATCCGCAACATACCGGCGACAAGCAAACGCCGCTTCAAGATCAAACTCCAGGCAGAACAAGACTGTCCGCGCTATGTAGGCCGCGTGATTGAAGGTATTAACTCGACGGTGACTACCCCTATTTGGATGGTTGAACGCCTGCGTCGAAGCGGGGCCCGTAGCATCAGCCCGATCGTCGATGTCACCAACTACGTAATGCTCGAGCTCGGTCAACCGATGCATGCCTTCGATCTCGATAAATTGGTTGGTGGCATTCGTGTGCGTCACGCAAAAAAGAACGAATCGCTAACCTTACTCGATGGAACCAGACCGCGCATCCAGGCGGGCACGCTTCTGATTGCGGATCATAAGGGGCCGGTGGCGCTTGCCGGCATTATGGGGGGGCTAGATTCAGCAGTGACGGATAAGACGCACAACCTGCTTATCGAGAGCGCATACTTTCGGCCACAGACAATCGCCGGTCGTGCACGTAGCCTGGGCATGCAGACCGAATCGTCGTTTCGATTTGAGCGTGGTGTTGATCCTTACTTGCAACGTCAAGCGATGCAACGTGCGACGTCGTTATTGCTCGATATTGTTGGTGGCAGACCAGGGCCCATATTAGAAGAAAGTTTGACCCGTCACGTGCCCAGGCGCGCTAGCGTTACCTTGCGCAGGCGCCGGCTTACTCAGTTGCTTGCCCAAGAGTTGCCGGTGTCTAAGACACAGGGCATTCTGACACGCCTGGGGATGCGCGTTCGCAAGCGTGGGGACGGTTGGCGCGTCACCCCACCCTCCCACCGATTTGATATCGAGCGCGAGGAGGATCTCGTCGAAGAAGTGGCGCGCGTGTACGGTTTTGAAAGTCTACCCAGTAAGATGCCGCGAATCTCCATGGGGTCTAGATTTGCATCGGAGAATCATATTCCGGCGGAGCGATTTAAGGCTGTCTTAGCGGACCGTGACTACCAGGAGGTTATTACTTATAGCTTCGTCGACCCGGCGCTACAACGCCTCCTTGAGCCAGCAACCGAGCCGATGACCTTGCGAAATCCCATAAGCGCAGATATGGCGGCGATGCGCATTTCCCTGTGGCCGGGCCTACTGCAGGCGGTGGTGTACAACCGAAATCGCCAACAATTACGATTGCGTTTATTCGAACTGGGGCGGTGCTTCGTCGGTACGGGTAAGAATCTTGTACAAGAGTTGATGCTAGGTGGCGCCCTCATGGGGCCCGTTCTGCCCGAGCAGTGGGGCAGTGAAGCCCGAGCTGTCGACTTCTACGACGCCAAGGGTGATCTGGAGGCGCTCCTACAGGTAACGGGAGGTCGCGATGAGTTTCAGCTTCAACCGGGGCAGCATCCGGCGCTGCACTCTGGCCAAAGTGCCGAAATCACCAAGAACGGCGCCAATGTAGGGTGGTTGGGGGCACTTCATCCGGAGTTTGTGGCAAAATTGGACCTGGGTGACCCCGTTTTTCTGTTTCAGGTACGTGTTTCGGTCTTACAAACCGCGAGAGTTCCACAATTCAGTGAAGTTTCTAAATTTCCGGCCATTCGCCGGGATCTATCCTTCATGGTGGATGCAGGAGTGCCGGCCCAAGCGGTGCTGGATTGTGCCGCCGCGGCTGCCGGCGAGCTCCTCGTCGACTTGCAGCTTTTTGACGAATATCGTGGCGAAGGCATTGATTCCGGAAGAAAAAGTTTATCTCTAGGCTTGACCTTGCAGGACTCTTCGCGCACTCTTAAAGAGGAGATAATTGAAGCAATCACGGTGCGGGTTATCGATTCTCTCCAAGCGGGTCTGGGGGCAGAGCTCAGAAAAAAGTAGCCTAAAATAAGCAAGAAGGACGCGGAAAATGGCACTGACGAAAGCCGATTTGGTCGAGTGTTTATTCAATGAATTGGGCTTAAACAAGCGAGAAGCGAAGGAATTCGTCGAGTTGTTTTTTGAGAGAATCCGCGCTGCGTTGGCGGAGGGGGAGCAGGTAAAGATCTCGGGATTCGGGAATTTTGGGGTGCGCAAGAAGAGCCCGCGACCGGGAAGAAATCCGAAAACCGGCGAAGAAATCCCCATCTCTGCCAGACGCGTAGTCACTTTCCGCGCTAGCCACAAGCTAAAGGAGCGGGTCGAGCAGAATGCTGGCTTACGTGCCAAGATGAAGGAGCGGGCTAAGCTGAATGCTGGATCCAGCGGATAATTTCGAGCTGCCGCCAATCCCAGGCAAGCGTTACTTTACTATCGGTGAAGTGAGTGAATTGTGCGCGGTAAAGCCGCACGTGTTACGTTACTGGGAGCAGGAATTTCCCCGACTCAACCCGGTTAAACGACGTGGAAACCGACGATACTTCCGACGTCAAGACGTAGTGCTTGTACGTCAGATCCGCAATTTGTTGTATGTGGAAGGGTTTACCATCAGCGGTGCGCGCAACAAGCTTGCCATGGATGAGCCTGCCAACAACACTGGCGGGCGTAGCGATGTGGTCAAGACGTTGATTGAAAACCTCGAGGACGTACTAACCCTTCTAGATCAACGCTGAACCGGCTTGTTTCCCTCTCGATCTCGGGTATCATCATCTCGTACGACGTTAGTCGTTGGCGAGTGAGTGTGCAGGCTCGCCATTGGTGACTGTGCGGGGCGTAGCGCAGCCTGGTAGCGCACCTGAATGGGGTTCGAACAGGCCAATACACTAAACACTACAATTAGCCACTTTACGCCGCAGTTCTAGCAAACACTACCCCAAGAAGTCAGCACATATAAGGTATCCACTGGATGTACCTGGTGCAATTCCGGTGCAACCCTCTGGACTGCGCCCCTCTCACTGGAGAATCTCCTTCATAAACTGAGAAGGGGGCGATCGGCAGTTTCGGTTTGTTGAATCAGTTGTTCGAACTCCTCCGGTGGGCAGTAGCCGAGCGATGAGTGCAACCGTTTCCTGTTGTACACCTCGTCGATGAAATGGGGAAGCCTCTCGATCACATCCTCGTATTACTTGTAGCCCGGGCGTCAGTGCGATTGTTGCATGTTTTCTTGTCTAAAGTTCCATCGAATATC
>LXTK01000068.1 GCA_001643475.1 Proteobacteria bacterium SPGG2
ACCGCCCGCCCATGATTGCCGGTCGATACCGCCACCACTCCCCGCGCCCGTTCATTGGCATCAAGATGCATTAGGCGATTCGTCGCCCCGCGAATCTTGAACGAACCGGTTTGTTGTAGTGTTTCTAACTTCAGAAATACCGATGCACCGGTACGGTGAGACAGATCGGCTGATGGCACCAGCGGTGTATGGCGCACCGACGGTAAAATCGTGCGACGCGCACGGTAGATATCTCGTAGCGTTACAGCCGGTTGCGACTTCACGCTACCCTTATGCCTTCACGGTTTCGACAATGCGTGGGCCGCTCAACCCCGTCCCGATTGCATTGGTCATGCCAGTTGTCCTTATGAATACTCGTAGTCAGTGGCGATGAGCGCCAAACAATCGCCGACTTGAATTAACCCTGGTACGTGTCGGTGCACCACCATGCCAGTGCGTCGGGCCTTGTATAGGCTGGGTGCCCTCTCCGGGGTTTCATAGAAATGAATCTGACCGATCGGTGTTCCTTCTTCTATTTCGGCGCCGAGATCAACTAAAACTTCGTAAAGTCCGCTTTCATTCGCGATTACGAAACAACCGTCATCCGGTGTATGCATCAAACGTGTTGCTGGTAGGCGACGCGCCTGCGGGGTTGTTACCGCTTCATCAATCAGCCCGAAATGGCACAGTATGTTTCGGATTCCGGTGTCGGCAATATCCATTGTATGGGTAGTCACGGTACCGCCACCACCGAGTTCGGTTGAAATAAATACCTTACCCATGTCTTCAACCGCGATGTCGAGCATGCCTTCGCTGTCGAGCTCCCGTAGCACCAAACCAAGCGGTGCGCCAAACGCGAGTAGTGCCGCCATCGTACGATCCATCAACGCCTTATCATCAAGCTGATGCATGACCGCGCAAGGAACTAAACTCATGGTCTTACCGCCAGCATGGATATCTACGACAATGTCCGTGTGGGCGAGTATTACACTGTAAACGTAATCGGCGATCATCTGTGTGACCGTACCTTCTCGGACGCCCGGAAAGACACGGTTCATATTGAGGCCATCTATCGGCGACAGCCGCGTGCCGGCACGCACCGCCGGCAAATTGAGGGTCGGCATTATGATCACCCGTCCCGTTATGTTTGACGCCTCTAGCGATCGAGCTAACTTGAGTAGTGCTATCGGTCCTTCGTATTCGTCGCCATGGTTGCCGCCGGTGAAAAACACAGTAGGCCCTTCTCCGTTTTTCACTACTACAATCGGTACGCGCACCGACCCCCAAGCAGAATCGTTTCGCGAATGTGGAACATTTAGGTAACTGAACTGCTTACCGTCGACGGTAAAATCGACATCAGTCGTTACACGTAATGGTTTGTTTGCCTTAGACGCCATATTCTCTTGTCGTTTTCTCTGGCTTGCGATGCTAAAGCATTATACCCTCCCTCTATCCCCTCGCCCCTCCTTGATGGGGAGGGGCGAGGCGGGCATGATCTCTATATACGTAGCATCGTTGCTGGCGGTAAATTTAACTCGCGTCCTTAACGTTTAGGAAACTGAGGCGATGAACAAGCAAAGCGAACGCTTTACGATTCCAGCCCGCGGCGGCAAGGCCGTTCGCATCAACAAGGGGCAATCCCTCAAGATCATTAACCCCCACGGCAGTCAAGTTGTCGATACTTGGGCGTTCAACGCCGAGGATCTCACAGAATGCATGTCTATGGAGCACCTGCGAGCTTATTTGGAGCGCATATTCCCGCACGCCGGCGATCCCATGGTCACTAATCGGCGACGCCCAATTTTGACCTTTGTGGAAGACACCTCGCCCGGCGTGCACGACACTCTCATGGCCGCTTGCGATGACTATCGCTATAAGTTGCTTAATTGCACGGAATACCACGACAACTGTACCGACAACCTCTTTGCCAGCATGGACGAGCTCGGGCTGCGGCCAGCCGAGTGCCCGAGCCCACTGAATCTGTGGATGAACATCCCTGTCGGCGAGGCTGGTGTCACACAATGGGGTACACCGGTGTCCAAGCCGGGTGACTACGTCGTTTTCCGGGCAGAGAGGGATTGTATTGTCGCCATGTCCGCCTGCCCGCAAGACATCTTGCCAATAAACGGCGAGACACGGACGCCTACCGAGGCCCACTATCAGATTCTTGGTTGATCCCGGCAAATACCTTCCCTAGCGTGACCGTCTATGACAAGCAGCATCGTAGATTTCAAAAACCAACAGCGTGTTGTCTGGTAGCAAGGAATGCTAATTAGTCGGCGCTACCTACAGCACGTGTCCGGAGGATGTTGCAGGAGAACCGTATAAAGTCTAGGGAATAGCTCGCGGCAATTGCATGCATGGTTGTTGCCTTACCCCCATGGACAGTAAGTCTATTGCAACCGCTTGCTTTTCGGCCTAGAATCTTTCGCCTCAATATCCGCCGGCCCTAATAAACACAAAAGTCTCAAGTGCCGGGGACGTCGGAACCATCTAGGAGTGTCGGCGAAGAATGGCCAGCCAAAACGAGGCCTGCGTAAGGTTCGTCAAGGTTCAGAAGAGCTACGATGGCGAGTCCTTAGTCATCAAGAACCTGAATCTTGAAGTGATTCGCGGCGAATTCCTCACTATGTTGGGCCCCTCGGGCTCGGGCAAAACAACTTGTTTGATGATGGTGGCCGGATTCGAACCGGCCACGCACGGTGAAATCTACTTAAACGAACGTCCGATTAACAGCGTGCCACCGCATAAACGCGGCATCGGCATGGTGTTTCAGAACTACGCCCTGTTCCCCCACATGACGGTGGCGGAAAACCTGGCGTTTCCGCTGGAAGTGCGCAAGATGAGCAAGTCAGAAATCGACAAGCGCATCAAACGCGCATTGGATATGGTAGAGCTGGGCGCGTTCGGTAACCGGCTGCCGGCCCAGCTGTCGGGTGGTCAACAGCAGCGCGTGGCGGTAGCGCGGGCCTTGGTGTTTGACCCTGAGGTGGTGTTGATGGATGAGCCACTGGGTGCGCTGGACAAGAACCTGCGCGAGCAGATGCAGTACGAAATCAAACACATTCACGAAAATCTCGGTGTCACGGTCATCTACGTCACCCACGACCAGAGTGAAGCACTAACGATGTCGAACCGTATTGCGGTGTTCGACGACGGAGTAATTCAACAGCTAGCGACGCCACAAGTCTTGTATGAACAGCCGGAGAACGCGTTCGTGGCCAAGTTTATCGGTGAGAACAACGTGCTGCTGGGCAAAGTAACTGAGGTTAATGGAGAAAGTTGCCGCGTAGAAGTCAACGGCGCCCCAGTGGAAGCGAAAATAGTGAATATTGCTGGCGTCGGTAAGCCAAGCACGCTGTCCTTGCGCCCCGAGCGCGTGACCTTAAACCCGGCGGAAAACCAGTTTCCGAATGTCTTCGAAGGCCGGGTGCAAGAATTGATCTATCTGGGTGACCACATACGTACTCGCATGAGCATATGTGGGCAGGATGAGTTCGTTGTTAAAGTTCCTAATTCGGCCGCTCACGCACAGCTTCGCAAAGGCGAAACCGTGAAGGTCGGTTGGAAAACGGAGGACTGTCGGGCATTGGATGCCTAGCGACATATCCTTCTCGGCTCTGCAGTTTGGGGCCGTTTGTCGCAAGGCGGGAGGCCTTATCGTTAAACTTAAAGTTGATGCTGGTAAACCCAGCGAGGATGGTAGCATGAAATCTAGATTTATTAGCGTAATAACAGCCGGCCTCACCGCCGGTGGGCTACTCGCCGCGAATGCGGCCCAGGCCGTCGAATTGACGGTGATCTCCTGGGGTGGCGCCTATACGGCGAGCCAACAAAAAGCGTATCACGAGCCTTATATGCTGAAAAACCCGAGCGTCAAGATTCTCAACGACGATTCGGCGTCGGAAGGCCTGTCCAAACTACGCGCCCAGGTTGAAGCAGATAACGTCACTTGGGATCTCGTCGATATGGTAGCGGCGGATGCGATCACGGCGTGTGACGAGGGCATTGCGATAGAGATCGATCATGACAAATTGTTGGCGCCTGCGCCCGACGGCACGCCGGCCAGCAAGGACTTCGGCGACATGATCGTGTCCCCGTGCTTCATTCCCCAGATCGTGTATTCGACCACCTTTGGCTATCGCACAGATAAGCTCAAAACGCCCCCGACCACCATCGCCGATGTGTTTGATCTGAAGAAGTTCCCCGGCAAGCGCTCGCTGGAGAAAAAGCCCATCGGCAATCTGGAATGGGCGCTGCTCGCAGATGGCGTATCCGTAGACAAGGTCTATGATGTTTTGAGCACCGAGAAGGGTCTGGAACGTGCCTTCAAGAAGCTCGATACCATCAAAAGCGAAGTGGTGTGGTGGACAAAAGGTGCCGTGCCGACCCAACTGCTGGCGGACGGTGAAGTGGTGATGGCCTCAGCCTACAACGGTCGCCTGTTCTCCCTGATTGAAGAGGAGAAACAACCCGTAGGGATGATGTGGGATTGGCAGGTGTTCGATCTCGACGGTTGGGTCATACCCAAGGGCGGTAAAAATCAGGCCGAGGTCGAAAAATTCCTGAGGTTCGCCACCGACACGCAACGGCTGGCGGATCAGGCCAAGTTCATCTCCTACGGTCCGGCGCGCCAATCCTCGGCGCCGATGGTGGGCAAGCACGCCACCCTCGGTATCGACATGGGCCCACATATGCCGACAGCCCCCGCCAATGCTAAGCATACCCTGCTGTTCAACTATGAATGGTGGGCAGATCACCGAGCGGAGCTCGACGAGCGCTTTCAAGCTTGGCTGGTACAGTAGCCTGACTTATGCAAACAAGGAACGGGCGCGTAGCGCCCGTTCCTTGTTGCTATCAGCGCTCTACGA
>LXTK01000088.1 GCA_001643475.1 Proteobacteria bacterium SPGG2
ACGGAATCTTGGATATGGCGTCTATGTAGTGCTCAAAGGTACCGTCATCCTCGATGTGGGCGAGCACTAGTGTTCCGCCTGGCTCGACCAGGCTCACCGCGTGATTTACGAGACTACCGTCACCGGCCAGGTGATCGGTGGCAGCCATCACGACGCGGGTGTGATTCATCGACCGTTCGAAGGCCTCTTCGTCGTTCGGGTGCGCGATCACCAACACCGGGCAGGAAGTCGCCTGGGTGAGGACGTCCAAATGCCGGCCCAGGCTGTGCGGCCACTGCCAGGCCGTACTGTGCAGGTTGCGGTAGGTGACCAGGATGTCCGGCCGTTCCCGATCGACCAGGGCCAGCAGCTGTTCGACCGTGCTGCTCTCTTCGCCGGAAACCTCGAGCCACCGGGGCTCATCACCGAGCACGGCCAGGAAGCGCCGGACGCGCTCGCAAATGACACCGGCTTCCGCCTGATCCCGGTCCGTGACCACGGCGATCTTCTGGAAGCTCCGCCGTTCGTACCGGTAAGTTGCCTTAGAGGCGGCCTTGAACAGGCTCTCGAACTGGTCGACGTTGGGCAAGTTGCACTCCTTGGAGGGTCGGTGTTCGAACCGTCAACGGCTCGTGCGGACGCGAGCATAGCAATTGCTCCTGCCTTGGACAACATGCTGGGCGGCGTACGGTCGGCTAACTTTTCGCCACCGCGGTGGATAAACTGGCCCACTAATGTACTGTTCTACACAAAAACAGGGGGCATGACGCTTGCTACCATTGCTGATGAATTTGGCTTATCGAGTTACGCCAGTGCCGGGGCCACCATCCGCAACATCAGACGACGAATGGAGGAGCACCGGGGGTTGAGAAGAGACTTAAAGTATGTATTACAAGATTTGACGCCTTAGTAACTTAGTAAAATTCGATGGTAGACCCCTTAGTCCTTACACAAAAACACGAAATCTTCTATAGGCGTGTGGAGTTGTCGCGAATCCAGGCAGCGAGTTCTTGCTCGCTTACTGTATCTGAGGCCGCCTGTCTCATTACTAGCACAGCTTCTGGTTCAGATACCGAAAGCTCGTAGTCATTCAGCTGCAGGAAAACGTCAACTGCACCTAGGGCGGCCCGCTTATTGCCATCGGTGAAACAGTGGTTTTTCGCGAATCCGTACCCATAGGAGGCGGCTAATTCAAAGATGGTTGGCGCTGAATTGCTATATGCCTCTAAATGTCGAGGGCGCGCCAGGGTTGAATCTAGCGCGCCCTCATTGACTGGTCCTTGGAGCCCCCCGTACTCACGGAGAAGTTGTGCATGAATGGCCTTGACAATAGTAGATGTTAACCAACAGACCAAGCTTATCCTTTAGCAAGCTCGCGAAAAGCATTACGGTACTTGCGATTGGTGCGTTCGAAGGCCTTCATAGCCTTCTCGAAGTTCGGATCATAAGGTGTGAGATGCACACCATCCTGCGACGGCGTGGCAAAAATAGTGTCACCCACATTAATCTTAAGCATATCTGCCAATTCTTTGGGCAGCGTAAAGCCGTAAGAATTGCCAACCATTCTGACCTTCAGCGTGTACATGGCTACATCTCCGTTTCTTAGTTCGGCTAGTTACCAGACATTATAACTATTGTTATAACCATTTCAAGGTGAACGTGCGGGGAATGACTCTACGATCTACTGGGATTATGACATAAGCCGTTGATTTTATGAAATAACCGCTTGGTAACGGTGGATACTGGAGTTAGCGTATTTAGCTTGGTTAGTCCATTCGGCTGGCTGGCCTCGAAGGATAGGCATGGTCGGCAACTAGGCGGCGCTATTCATCCGCTCCATTGTTTCGAACACGTTCTTGATGCGCTCGAAGGCCCAATCCAACTCTTCTTTGGTGATAATGAGCGGGGGTGCAAATCGCACGACCGTATCATGGGTTTCCTTGCTAAGAATGCTATTGCGCAACAGCTCTTCGCAGACCGCGCGTGCGGTTGCCTTGGTGGGGTCGATCTCCATGCCGATAAACAGACCACGGCCACGAATATCTTTGATAAACGGCGTGTCTAGTGATCGTAGCTTTTCCATAAAGTAGGCGCCAAGTTCCTTAGAGCGTTCGGGGAGTTTTTCCTCACCGAGCACACTTATCGCTTCGAACGCGACCGCCGCCGCCAACGGGTTGCCACCGAAGGTGCTGCCGTGATCACCGGGATTGAATACGTCCATCACGTCATCACGCGCAAGAAACATCGATATAGGCAGCAGTCCGCCGCCCAGCGCCTTACCCAGAATCAAGCCGTCGGGTTGTACATCGTCGTGCTGACAAGCGAGGAACTCGCCGGTTCGACCGAGACCGGTTTGCACTTCGTCACAAATGAGAAGTACGTTGTGCTTGTTACAGATCTCGGCACACTCGGCGAGATAACCATCCGGTGGCACGATAATGCCGGCCTCACCTTGAATCGGTTCGACCAAGAATGCCGCCGTGTTCGGCGTAATCGCAGCCTCCAGTGCAGATGCATCGCCGAAGGGGATGCTCTTGAAGCCGGCTGGAAACGGTCCGAAGCCATCCCGATATTGGGCTTCCGATGAAAAACCGATAATCGCAATCGTGCGACCGTGAAAGTTGCCGGCACAGATAATGATTTCGGCCTTGTCGTTCTCGACCGCTTTTACCTTATACGCCCACTTTCGGGCCGCCTTGATCGCGGTCTCTACTGCCTCTGCCCCTGTATTCATGGGCAGCGCCCGGTCTTGGTTCGTAAGTAGGCAGATGCGCTCCAAGAATTTCGGGAGCTTGTCGGTGTAGTAGGCGCGCGAGACAACGGCGAGGCGCTGCGCTTGTTCAATCAGGGTTTTTACTAGTCGAGGATGCGCGTGACCGTGACTCACGGCCGAGTACGCGCTCATCATATCCAGATAGTTTTGGCCCTCATCGTCCCATAAATAAACACCCTCGCCATGGACAAGCACCACCGGTAAGGGCCGATAGTTATGAGCGCAATAGTCCTCTTCAAGGTCGATAATCGTATTCATAATCCGTCTCACTTCCCAACCATAGACGCCAGCAATCGATAAACCAACTCTGCCGTTTTGCTGTCGATATCTTTGTCTGGGTTAAATTCTGCAATTTCCACGCCCACCAGGTTGGGATGATCGCCTATTTGCTCGAGGGATTTTGCAAGATCCTTGCCATAAATACCGCCGCTCTCGGGCGACCCCACCCCCGGCGCATCGACCGGGTCGATAGCATCGAGATCAATCGTCAACCCAAACCCGGCCGTTTGCCGCTGACATCGATCTAGGGCTTCATGCATGACAACGCTCAAGCCGCGGCGTTTAACTTCATCGATGTGGAAAACGCGTACCCCGAGCTCATCCAGCAGGCGGGCCTCTTCCGGCTCGAAGTTTCGGACGCCGACCAGGCAGACGTTTTCGGGCCGTAGTTTGGGGCTAGGCCCGCCAAGCTCAACCAAGGATGCTGGCCCGTACCCCAACAGACAGGCCAAAGGCATGCCGTGTACGGCGCTGCTAGGGCTGGTGGCGGGCGTGTGACTATCCATATGGGCATCCACCCAGATCAATCCCAAGGGACCGTTTAGGCCGGCGGACGCGCCGCTCCAAGTACCGATGGCGCAGGAATGATCGCCACCCACCACCCACACCCGCTTATCTTGGGCCACAATGGGAGCGACCACGGCCGCCAACCGCTCGCAGAAGGTCACAATCTGAGCGGGCGCATCGCTGTCCGCAATGGCCATATCGGGCCGCACAAAGCGGTCCCAGACGATGGCAGGTGAAAGCCCTTGCAGCCTATCGATAATCCCGGCTTCGCACAGCCCGTCAGGGCCATATTGGCAGCGCGTATCTTGGGCGCCGACGCCGATGGCGGCGCCAATAATCCGTGTCGGGGTGGTGACGCATGCGTCATTGGCCTCCCCGATCGGATGTTCGCCGTCAGGCGCTTTTGCCCATGGTCTTTGCCAAGCCATCCCTTACTCTCGTTTTGATGTCCACCGAAAAGGGTACAAAAGGCGTGCCAAAGCGTCGGTCGTACGCATGATGAGGGGTAGCGCAATGCGCTAAGGAAGGGCAAAGAATCTGTGATCAGCGTCAAAACCTGCGGATTTGGGCCTAGACTTTGAGGAGTGCACAGCCTGACGGCATGGCCCGACAGGCTGAGGTCGGGTGCGGTTCCACGTCTGGCTTTTTACGGTTCGATTCCGGACAGTTGCAGGGCCCATGGCTTCCTCGCCGCCCGTCCGAATCATCGTTTGTTTTTGGATAGTTACAAGGAGGTGATTATGGATTTCTTGAAGACATTGGGCATAGAAGTAAGGAATCCTGGCGTCCATTCAGGTGTCGGTTGGTCGAAGGCCACCGATACTGACGTCTTGGACGTCCACAACCCCGCCACCGGTGAGCTCATCGCCCAGGTTAACGTCTGTACCGAGCAAGACTATGAGACCGTAGTCGAAAATGCGCAGGCGGCGTTTGATGAATGGCGTACCGTGCCGGCCCCACGGCGTGGCGAGATGGTACGGCTAATAACGGAAGAGTTGCGTGCAAAAAAAGACGCGCTCGGCAGCTTGGTTTCACTTGAGGTTGGCAAGATCAAGGCCGAGGGTGACGGCGAAGTGCAGGAAATGATAGATATCGGCGATTTCGCGGTTGGCCAGTCACGCATGCTCTACGGCAAGACCATGCACTCTGAGCGTCCGCAGCATCGTATGTATGAGCAATGGCACCCGCTTGGTCTGGTCGGTGTAATCACTGCGTTCAATTTTCCAGTTGCGGTCTATTCGTGGAACGCGCTTATTGCCGCTATCGCCGGCAATGTCGTGATATGGAAACCCTCGCCCAAGGCACCGCTTACTTCTATCGCGGTGCAAAACATCTGTAACGGCGTCATGGAAACGATGGGCTATCAGGGCATATTTTCACTCATCGTGGCCACTGCGCCGTCGGCCGTATCCGACCGTTTCATTAACGATAAACGCATCCCGCTGATTTCCTTTACCGGTTCAACCGCGGTTGGCCGACACGTGGCGCAAGTTGTCGCCGGGCGCTTAGGCAAGACAATTCTGGAGATGGGTGGCAACAACGCCATCGTTGTGGATGAAACCGCCGACATGGAACTTGCGGTTCCCGCCATTGCGTTTGGCGCGATCGGTACGGCCGGGCAACGGTGCACGACGACGCGTCGCATCATCGTCCATGAAAGCCGTTATGATGAGCTCTCCAAACGACTGGTGGCCGCATACAAACAGGTGCCTATCGGCAACCCGCTAGATCCAGGCGTGCTCTTGGGTCCATTGATCGATCAGCGGGCGGTAGCGGGTTACAAGGCCGCTATCGAAGAGGCAAAGGCCGAGGGGGGCGAAGTACTCTGTGGCGGCAACGTGAAGCAGGGGCCTGGCAATTTTGTCGAACCGACCATCATTCGCGCGCAAAACGAGTGGCCGCTGGTACAGCGGGAAACCTTTGCGCCCATTTTATATATCATGACGTATAAGACGTTGGATGAGGCCATCGCCCAGCATAACGGGGTGCCGCAAGGGCTATCATCGGCGATATTTACCCAGAGCATGCAAAACGGCGAACGTTTTTTGTCTGCGTTGGGCAGCGATTGTGGTATCGCCAATATCAATATCGGCACCTCAGGGGCGGAAATCGGTGGTGCCTTTGGCGGTGAGAAGGAAACCGGTGGTGGTCGTGAGGCCGGTTCTGATGCGTGGAAGGCCTATATGCGTCGTCAGACAACGACGATAAACTGGGGCAGTGAACTTCCATTGGCCCAGGGAATCGATTTCTCTGTTTAATATTTGCGATGATTCATTCCAACGCGATCCTGGATGACATCTTTGTCGGCACTTGTCCCCAGGACAGCGATGATATTGATGAACTCAAAGAAGTACTAGGCATTACCGCCGTACTTAATCTGCAGACCGATAGCGATATGCAGACGTGGGGCATAGATTGGGCGCATGTCAGTGGTCACTACAAAGCATGTGACATGGACCTTGCGCGCGTACCGATCGTCGACTTTGATCCTATCGATTTGCGAAAAGAGCTCGCTAACGGCGTCGACGCCCTAGCCACGCTTGTTGAGCAGCAGCACCGTGTCTATGTCCATTGTACGGCTGGTATCGGTCGGGCCCCCGCGGTGGTCATCGCTTGGCTAGTTTGGTGCCGGGATTGGCAATTGGATGAGGCGACAAGTTTTGTTAAACAGCGCCGCGTGTGTTCACCTGCGGTCGAGGCCATTCGAAAAGCAACCCGCGATCGCCAACCTTCGTGAGTATCGAACCGGTTGTCGAGGCCCGCGGGCTTATCAAGCGTTTCAAAGACGAAACCGTCGTTAAGGGCATCGAGTTTTCGGTCCCACCTGCGAAGTGTTTCGGGTTTCTGGGCCCTAACGGTGCCGGCAAGACCACCACCCTGCGAATGATCCTCGGACAATCGCCCTTAGACGCCGGTGACCTGCATGTGTTTGGGCTACCGGTACGGAGCCGAGGCAGCGAGATCCGCCAGCGCGCGGGCGTGGTACCACAGATAGATAACCTCGACCCAGATTTCACGGTGGTCGAGAATCTTCGTATCTATGGTTCATATTTTAATGTCCCTAAACCAACGCTTGATCGTCGCATTAAGGAACTTCTGGAATTTGTCGAACTCGCTGACCGCGCCGACAAGAAAATTACGACGCTCTCAGGTGGTATGCAAAGACGGCTAACGATCGCCCGGGCGCTTATTAACGATCCTGAACTTATCGTGCTTGATGAACCTACTACCGGACTTGATCCGCAAGCGCGGCATATGGTTTGGGCGCGCCTGCGAAGCCTCAGGCAGTCTGGTAAGACGTTGTTGCTGACGTCGCATTACATGGAAGAGGCGGAACGGCTTTGCGACGATTTGGTGATCATGGATCATGGCAAGATTCTCGATCAAGGTCCGCCGCGGGCGCTGGTTAAGCGGCATGTTGAACCGGAAGTGGTGGAGCTGCGTGGTGCCGCCGATAGGGCTGCTGAAATGTTGGACGGTAGTGTCGATTGTCGCACCGAAATAGTCGGGGATACCGTTTATTGTTACACCCATAATGCGCGGCCACTGATACAGAAAATCGACGGCGTTGACGACCTTGTGTTCTTGCACCGGCCAGCGAATCTCGAGGATGTCTTCATGAAGTTGACGGGACGGGAATTGAAGGATTGACATGTTAGACCTGAGTCTACCGCGACTAAAACGCCGATCGGTCAACGTGTGGCGACGTAACGTGTTGGTGTGGCGCAAACTCATGGGCCCCAGCCTCATGCTGAACTTTGGCGAGCCACTCGTTTACTTGCTAGGACTTGGTTATGGTCTTGGGTTATTTATCGGCCAGATGGCGGGCGTGCCCTACCTGRCGTTTCTTGCCTCCGRCGATGCGAGCCACTTCACTGGAGCCGACCTCGTCGCGGACGGCGGAATGATCCAAGTCTAGATGCGATAATAACGGCTAAGCACAGCGAAATGTATACGACACCAAGTGAGGAGTGAAGTCCATGAGTAGTACACCTGCAAACGTGAGCGAGTATGACGTGATCGCCAACGTCGTCCAGCAATACATCAATGGCGCCAAGTCCGGCAGAGGCGACGACATGAAACCGGCCTTCCACAAGGACGCGACGATCTTCGGCTATTTCGGTGCTGATCTGTTGGCCGGCCCCATCCAGCAGCTCTTTGACTGGAATGACGAGAACGGTCCAGCAACGGAACTCCAAGCCAGGATCGCCAGCATCGATCTCATTGATACAGTCGCCACCGTGCGGCTTGAACTCGTCGACTGGACTGGTCACCGGTTCACC